>JASHVY010000633.1 GCA_030044345.1 Acetobacteraceae bacterium
ATGATCGACATGCAGATGCGTGCACATGACGAAATCAATATCGGCGGGAGAGACACCGGCCGCGGCGAGGCCTTGCATGAAGGCCTCGCTCTTCATCATGTGCCAGAAGGGGCGTTGCGGTCGCGGCTTGTCATTGCCAACGCAGCTATCGACCAGGATGGTATGGTGCGGCGTGCGCACGAGATAGGACTGCACGCAGAGGATGAGCTTGCGGGTTGCCGGATCGAGCGCTTCGGGCTCGAGCCAGGACCGGTTCTCCTCGAAGAGCTCGGGCGTGACCGCGGGGAAAAACTCGAAGATGTCGAAGAGCGGCTGCTGCTGCTCGACGATGCGCGTGAGCGTGATATCGCCAAGCGCGATGCTCTTGCCCATGAGGCGTCTCTCCCTCGGGTCCTGACACTCGGGTGGAAGATGCTACGGGTTCGCGGACCCAAGGCAAGGGACGGTTGGCCCCCCACGGCGCGTGGTGGTCTCGATGCCGATGACGGAGCGGCACAAGAGATGCGGATTTCGAAATTATTGAGACAGGCCACCGAAGCGATTGCGGACAGATTTTGTGACGATGCCGCCGTGCGGAGTGGCGCTGGGAGTTTTTTTCAGTCGCAACGTCAATGAATTGACTTTGTAACGGAACTATCAAGTAGCCGACATAGACCGGAGCACATCGTTCATGTGACACGCCGGCCCCGTTAATTTACGAAGAGGCCGCCGACATGCCGACAGCAGATCGTCGTACCGTTCTCCGTGGCCTGGGCGCCGCGGCACTGAGCGCGGCATTCCCGGAATCCATCAGGCGGGCACTGGCGATTGAGCCGAACATCGTCAGCGGCACGATCCAAGATGTCAAGCACATCGTCATCCTCATGCAGGAAAACCGTTCGTTCGACCATTATTTCGGCACCCTTCGTGGAGTGCGCGGCTTCAGCGATCCGCGCGCGGTGACGCTTTCCTCGGGCAACCCGGTGTTTCAGCAGCCCAACGGCTCCGGCACCCTGCTGCCGTTCCATCCGCCGGAACCGCTGATGGGGTATCAGTTCATCGGCGATCTCGCGCATAACTGGTCGGATGCGCACGCGGCCTGGAACAACGGCAACAATGATGGATGGGTGGCGGCCAAAGGCACGGAGACGATGTGCTTCGTGGACCGGACGGACATCCCGTTCCATTACGCGCTCGCCGACGCCTTCACCATTTGTGACAATTATCATTGCTCGATCATGGGACCGACCGATCCCAACCGCTATTATTTGTGGACCGGCTGGGTGGGCCAGAATGGAACCTTGCCGGATAAAGTCTCTGCCCCCTTTTCTGCAGCCAACCCGGGAAGCTTCACACTGTCATCCTCGGACAATACGGGGACCTCGGCCGGGAATGGCATGGTGCCCGGTGGCCCCGTCATCAACAATGCCGAGCAGGGCTATGACTGGCTGACCTATCCGGAACAGTTGCAGGCAGCCGGTATTTCCTGGAAAATCTACCAGGACGTGGGTCAGGGGCTGGATCCTGCTGGCGAAGAGGGGTTCACCAACAACCCCTTCATCGGCAATTTCGGCGACACTTCCGTGCTCTATTTCTTACAATATCAGAATGCCGCGCCGGATAGCCCTCTGTACCAGAAAGCGCGGATCGGGACCGATATCTTCAATAATGGTGGATTCAATGGCGGCTCCTTCTTCGCGGAGCTGCAGAACGATGTGAAGAAAAACCAGTTGCCGCAAGTCTCCTGGGTTGTCGCACCTCAGGCCTATTGCGAGCATCCGACATTTCCACCGAACTGGGGTGCTTGGTACGTCTCGAATGTTCTGGATGCGCTGACATCCAATCCCGATGTGTGGGCTTCGACCGTTCTCATCGTCGACTTCGACGAGAATGACGGGTTCTTTGACCACGTCGTAGCCCCGACCGCGCCGGCAAACGCGGCACAGGGACTTTCGACAGTCAGCAACGTCAACGAGATCTATCCCGGTGTTCCAGACAATAGCGAACTTCCCATGGGTCCCTACGGGCTCGGCGCACGCGTTCCCTGCTTCATCGTCTCGCCGTGGAGCAAGGGCGGTTGGGTCTGCTCGCAGGCCTTCGACCATACCTCGGTCATTCAGTTCATTGAGAAGCGTTTCGGGGTGACCAATCCGCACATCACGCCGTGGCGCCGTGCCGTCTCTGGCGATCTGACATCGGCCTTCAATTTCAAGAGCGCCAACCCGGCCACACCGCCGTTGCCGGACACCACCAACTTCATCAGTTTCGTGTCAGGTTCGACACTGGAGCCGGTCACTCAGGCGATCATCGAAGCCGGTCAGCAGCCAGCCAAGACGCTGACGCTGACCATTCCGACCAACCAGACGATGCCGGTGCAGGAGCCTGGGCAGCGTCTTGCCCGTGCGCTGCCCTATCAATTGCAGGCGGACGCGAGCGTCAACATCACCGGCCAATCCATCAGGATCAACTTCAGCAGTATCGGCACGGCCGGCGCGTTCTTTCATGTCCGTACGGCGCTGGGGGCATTGAATGGAGGCTCGGGAGCGGGTCCCTGGGGCTATACGGTCGATGCCGCCGCCAAGTCGCTCTCGGATACATGGCGCCCGACGAGCGGCAGCAACTATGACCTCTCGGTGTACGGGCCGAACGGATTCTTCCGCAGATTCGCGGGCGGCATGACACAATCCTCTGCCAATCTTGCGATCCGAAGCGAACCCGATCTGGTCAGTGGGGGCATCATCCTGATCGTCACCAATGCCGGCGCGGCGGCCGCACTGGTGAACATTGCCGACAACTATACCGGCAATTCACATCGGAATTTTCTGCTCCCCGGTGAGAGCCTGCCGACGGTTCTGAGCCTGAAATCCAGCGCCAACTGGTATGATGTGCAGATCACGGCCGAATCCGACCCAAGCTTCGTCCGCCATTATGCCGGCCATGTCGAGACCGGCGCGGACAGCCTCAGCGATCCGCTCATCGGGCGCAACGAGGCATAAATTTGATCTTATCCGAATCGATATGGCTTTTGGCGGGCGAAAGCGTGATGATTTTAGATCATCACACTCTTGCATTGTTTGACCCGGCAGATTCAAGGTACTCCTGAATCGCTTTGCATCGGGCGTCCCGATTCCACTCAGGCGCGATCCGCTCTCGTGTCCCGATTCCGAAGTCCGTCGCATTGGAATGTGGGCGGAATCGGGACACTCGCTCTTTATTTTCCGTGGCCTGCTTATCCTCTCCGTTCGTCGCGAAATGCGACGAACTTCGCGGGCAGGACACTAGAAGGTGTTGTGAACCTTCTACCAAGCCCCGTGGGGTAAACAAAATGCGGTAAGCGAAGAAGAGAGGTTGTTCTTTCTTGAAAGAAAGAACCAAAGAACTTTCATCCTTTCATTCTTAGTCCACAGCCAGCGCCTGGTCCGGAAAACGGAGAAAAGTCTTTTTGCTTCTTTTTCTTCAGAAAAAGAAGTCTCCTTCTTTCTGAGACTTCATCGAAGTACATAACACTTTCTAGTTGTTGCTCGCCAGGATCGTGCCCGGCGGCTCAGCCTGCGGCTGAGCGGGCGTGGGGACCGTGCGGATCATCGTCGGTGCCGTGGCGCCAGCTCCCGGCCCGCAATTGCCCGAGTGGTAGGAGATCACTTTCGGGGCGCTATTGCCCGAATAGGTAATCTGCGTGCTCTCCATGCAGGCTCCGTTCCCCGTCATCGTCGAGACGAAGGAATAGCCCGCGCTGCCGGCCGGTAGGCTGCCGGGCACGGGCATCGGCGCTGTGGCCAGGCTCTCGACCTGGCGGAGCAGGTTCGTTGCCTGCTGCTCGATCTGGGCGGAAATCCTGTCCATTACCGCGAAGGGCGAGTTGGGCCCGACCATGGGAGGCACCGGCATGAAGGCGTCTGCGGCCATCGGGCCGGGTGCGATCACGACCGCCGGCGGCACGTCGCCCGTATAGCGGATCTGTGCAACTTCCCCGCTGGGAAGCTGGACGGTCATCGTATGGGCGGCGGGGCTTTTGGCCATGGCCGGTGCGGAAATCCCGGCGAGCGCGCAGCAGGCGGTCGCGGCGAGAAGGGCGCGTCTCATGACAATCTCCGTTAGCCGTTCAAGACCTTATGGGCAATTATAACCGATTTCTGCGGCGCTGCATGACTTCAATCTAAAATGTCGTTTACCCACAGCCTCCCAGAACGGTCTATTCCGCTAACGCCGCCTGTGCCGCGGAGGCGAGATAGGTTGCGGCGGTAGGAAGGATCGCGTCGTTGAAGTCGTAATGGGGGCTGTGCAGGTCCCGCCCGCCCTCGCTCGGCCCATTGCCGATCCAGGCAAAGGCGCCCGGCGTCCTTTGCAGGAACCAGGCGAAATCCTCGCTGGTCATGCTGGGCGGGAGATCACGCCGCACCGTGAGCCCGGCGGCGGAGGCAGCCGCGGCGGCGCGATCGGCTTCGGTTTTCGCGTTGATGGTGGCGATGGCGATGCCCTGCATGGTGATATCGGCGGTCATGCCAAAGGCGGCCGCGACGCCGTCGGCGACACGCCGGAGCGAGGCGCCGACCAGCGCGAGCACCTCGTCACGATAGCCGCGGAACGTGCCGCGCAGGGTGGCGGTTTCCGGGATCTGATTGGGCGCATTGCCGCCCTCGATCATGCCAACCGTCAGCACCGCCGCGTCGAGCGGGCTCACCTCGCGCGAGATGATCGATTGCAGCCCGAGCAGCAGGTGGGCGGCCGCCACCATCGGGTCCCTTGCCAGATGCGGCATGGCGGCATGACCAGCCTTGCCGTAGAGGGTCACGCCGAAGCGCTGGCCCGCCGCCATCACCGGGCCGGAATGCAGCATCACCGTGCCTGCCTCGAGCCCGGGCCAGTTGTGGAAGGCGAAAATGCGCTCGAAGGGGAAGCGCTCGAGAAGCCCGTCGGCAAGCATCGCGCGCGCTCCGCCCGCCCCCTCTTCAGCCGGCTGGAAGATCAGCCGGATCGTCCCGCGCCAGGTGGTGTCGTGCAGGAGAAGCCTTGCCGCGCCAAGCAGCGATGCCGTGTGCCCGTCATGCCCGCAGGCATGCATCACACCCGGCCGGGTCGAGGCATAGGCGAGGTTGGTCTCCTCAGGGATCGGCAGCGCGTCCATATCGGCGCGCAGCGCCACCGATCGGTCCGAGCCGGGACGAGAGAGGGTGGCGACCACCCCATGCCCACCCACGCCGGTGACAAAGGGAATCTTGAGCTCGGCGAGGCACGCAGCGACGAAGGCGGCTGTTTCGCGCTCCTCGGTCGAAAGCTCGGGGTGTGCGTGCAGGTGGCGGCGCCAGGCGCCAAGGGTCGCGGCGGTTTCGTCATCCATCGTCGAAGAAATCCTCTCAGCGTCCCTTCTGCGCTGTCAAGGGATGCGCGGTTCCCGATCCGCCGCCTCAGGTGGCCTCGTCGCGTCCCTTGGCCAGAGCCAGCACGCCGATAATGATGAGGCCGGTGACGACATAGCGCACGCCGGCGCCGACGCGCATCACGTTCAGCATCGTCACCACGAGGTCGAGCAGGGTCGCCGCACCCCAAAGCCCGGCCGGGCTGGCCTGCCCGCCGGCGATGGAAGTGCCGCCCAGCACCACCACCGCGATCGACATGAGGAGATAATCGGCGCCCATATCGAGGGCCGCGCCGCCGGAATAGGCCGCGAGCAGGATTCCGGCGATGGCGGCGAGAATCGCCGAGAGCAGATAGACCAGCGCCAGGGTGCGGCGTACGGCGAGGCCCGCGAGCCGCGCAGCACGCATATTCTGCCCGACCGCCAGCACCGCCCGCCCGAACACCGAGCGCCCGAGTGCGGCGGCAACAAGACCGGTAAAGACGATGAAAAGAAGCGCGATCAGAGGCACGCCGAGCAGCCTTGCTGCGCTGAACGAGACGAGCAGCGGCGCCGGCGGGGCGTTCGTGGTGCGCGAATAGGCGATCGCCATCGATTGGAACACGAAGCCGGAAGCGAGCGTGCCGATCATCGGCGGGATGCGAAGCGCCTGGATCAGGAGGACATTGAACACCCCCGCGGCAATCCCGACTCCGATCCCGGCTGCAAGCCCCGCGAGCAGCCCGTGATTGCTGCCGTTCATCAGCCCGATCGCGATGTAGCCCGCGAAGGTCATCACACCGGGGATGGAAAGATCGATATTCCCGGGGCCGGCCGCGATCGCGAACATCTGGCCGATGCCGACGATGGCGTAAAAAGTCGCGAATTGCAGCGCGACCGCGAGCGTGGCCAGCATGCCGCGGCCCTGCACGACGAGGGCGGTCACCAGCCAGACGATGAGCGCGGCGCCGAAGGACCAGATCCATGGCCGCGCATCGAGCCAGGCGCGAAGCCCGCCGCTCATGCGCCGCTCCATCGATTGAGGGCGCGGAGTCCCAGGACGATGATCAGGATCCCGCCTTGCACGCTCAATTGCCAGTCGGTCGAGATATTGAGGAAGGAGAGAAGCGAGCCGGCAAGCAGCATGATCCACGCGCCGATGACCGTGCCGACCGGCGTCACGATGCCGCCCACGAATTCTCCGCCGCCCACGATGACCGCGGCGATGGAGACCAGCGTATATTGCGTGCCAACCGTGGCGTCGCCGGCCGTGTTGAGACCGGTGAGGGCAAGGCCGGCCACCACGCCGCAGGCGCCCGCCACCGCATAGAGCACCATTCTCCCGGCGAGCAGCGACCAGCCGGTATGGGCGACCGCGCGCGGATTGCCGCCGATCCCACGCAGAACCACGCCGTAGGAGGTATGCATCAGGAGCAATTCGCCGCAGATGGCGAGCAGGATCGAGGCCAGAACGGGCAGGGGCAAAAGCGGCGGCTTCCATGAAAGGAGCGCGGGCAGCCAGGAGGGCGGCGCCCCACCTGGGTTCGGCAAAACCAGAAGGGCGAGGCCGAGCCAGACGAAGGAGGCGCCGAGCGTGACGACGATCGAAGGCAGCCGCCGTACATGGATCAGCGCGCCCATCAACGCATAGGCGCCCACAAGGGCGGCGAGAGAGAGCCAGCCGAGGAGAGGATGCCCGGCGAGCAGGGTCGCCGCGATGCAGTTGACGAGCGAGAGAAACGGCCCGATGCCGAGATCGATATCACCGACCGTGATCACCGCCATCTGCGCCATGGCGGCGAAGATGGCCGGTAAGGTAAAATTGAGCAGCACGGTGAGCCCGAAATAGCTCGTCGCCCGGGGCTGCATCGTGAAGATCGCGCCCAGCATCACGATGAGCGCGACGGCAGGCAGCCCGACGCGCAGCACGCTCCCATGATGCCGTGCGCCTTGGGTGCTCATGTCGGCCGCCGCGTCAGACGGCAATGCTCTGTCCCGCGCCGAAAGAGGCCCTGATCACCCGTTCTTCGGTGAGATCCGTGTGCGCGATCTCGTCGGTGATCGTTCCGCGATAGAAGACATAGATCCGGTCGCAGTTCACGAGCTCGGTATTCTCCGTCGTATACCAGAGGAAGGCGCGGCCTGCCTCGGCTGCGCGATGGACATGCTGGTAGAGTTCGCGCTTGGTGGCGATATCGACCCCGCGCAGCGGGTCGTCGAAAAGGATGATGTCCGCCTCGGCGGCGAAAGCCCTCGCGACCAGCACTTTTTGCTGGTTGCCGCCGGAGAGGCTGGTGATCGGCCGGCCGATATCGGGCGTGCGGATGGCAAGCCGCGTCCGCCATTCCTCGGCGAGCGCCGCCTCGCGCGCCTGGGTCAGAAAGCCGAGCCGCGCCAGCGCGCGGAGCCGGCTGATCGTCGTATTGCGCCCCACCGACCAGAGCGGGAAAATCCCTTCGGTGCGGCGATCTCCGCTCACATAGGCGACCGAGCCATTGACGCGCAGGCCGGCGGCCGGATGGAAGGCGGCGTCGAAGACCGCTTGCAAAAGCTCGCGCTGCCCATGGCCGGCAAGGCCGGCAAGACCAACCACCTCCCCGGCCCTGAGCTGCACACGGAAGGGCGTGTCCGCACGCGCCGGCTGCTCGACGCGGATCTGCTCGCCCCCGCCGCGCCAGCCCGGCGCGTGGGTGGGATCCGCGCCGCGAACGACGCCCATCATCTCGACCAACTGTGCCTCGGTGAGCGCATCGGCCGCGCCGCTGCCCACCACCTGCCCGTCACGCATCACGAAAACCTCATCGGCATGGCCGAGAATCTCGGGCAGCCGGTGCGAGATGAAGACCACCGCGATGCCGCGGGCGCGTGCCTCCCCCGTGTAGCGCAGCAATTGCTCAGCTGCGGTCGCGTCCAGCGAGGCGGTGGGCTCGTCGAGGATGACGAGCCGCACCGGATGATCGGTCTCGGTGAAGGCGCGCGCTGTCTCGATCATCTGCCGCTGCCCGATCGGCAGCTCGCCGACCGGGCGGCGCGGGTCGATGCCATGATCGGGGAAGATCGCCTGAAGCGCATCGCCGATCAGCCGCCGGGCGCGCCGCCGCCAGCCGGGACCGGCGAGGGCAGGGTGGAAGATCCTCGTGTTCTCTGCGGCACTCAGGTTCGGGCAGAGAGAGAGCTCCTGGAACACGCAACGTATGCCGAGCGCGCTCGCGCGCCGCACGCCATAGCCATGCCCGACCGCGTGGCCGGCCACGCGGATCTCCCCGGTATCGGATGCAAGCGTGCCCGCGAGGATCTGCATCAGCGTCGATTTTCCGGCACCGTTATGGCCGACGACGCTCACCATCCGGCCCGATTGGATCGTGAGATCGACGCCGGCCAGCGCGCGGACGGCGCCGAAGCTCTTGCTGATGCCAATGAGACGGACGAAGGCCTCGCCTGCTTCGTCCGTCATGCGGCGTGCCGCCAGATCGACGGCAATGGTTCCGGCGACAATGTTTTAAGGCACGCCGTTCGGAATCGGTGATGCCGGCGGAGCCGCGTTGGAGAGATTGGCGGCGATCAGATCCTCCGTCCATTGCTGGCTATAGAGCGGCGTCGAGACGCCTCCCTCCGGTACCGCCTTGAGCCAGGCATCAAGATCCTGCTCCTGGATGACGAGCAGGGGCACATTGACGGTCTTCGGCACCTTCGCGCCGGCGAGGATCTGCTGGGCGACCCAGAAGGCGATCGAGGAAACGCCGGGCGCCGAGGACAGCGAGAAGGTGGGGTACCCGCCTGACCCTGAGGAAAGCTGCTTCCAGAGGGCCAGCTCATCCTGGCGGTTGCCCATGATGATCAGCGGCGTCGTCCGTCCTGCCGCCTTGAACGCCTGATAGGTGCCGTAGCCGTCTCCGCCCTGGGTCACCACTGCGTTCACGGTCGGCAGCGTCGGCAGGATGCCGGCAACCTCCTTCTGGGCGATCGACTGCGTCCAGTTCCCATGCACCGAGGCGACGAGCTTGATGTCCTGATATTTGGCGAATCCCTCGACGATCCCCTGATGGATGTCGTCATCGACCGAAGTGCCGGCGATGCCGCGCACCTCGAGCACATTGCCTTTGCCGCCAAGCTTGCCGGCGACATAGTCAGCCTCCATCTTGCCCATGTCGACATAGTTGTAAGCAACCTTGTAGGCACAGGGCGCCGTGGCGAGGCTATCGAACACGACCACCACGATATGGGCATTGCAGGCCTGCTGGATCACGCCATTGAGCGCGGTCGGCGAGGCGGCATCGATCACGATTGCCTTCCAGCCTTCGAGCGTAAGATCGCCGATCTGCGAGGCTTGCTGCGGAGCCGAATTGTCGGCGTTCACCACCTTGGTCTTGGCGATGACGCCGCCGGAGACAGCCTGCTGAGAGGCGAGACTCCACATCTTCAACATCTGCTGCCGCCAGCTATTGCCGGCATAGGAATTGCTAAGCGCGATGCCATCCTGCGCCGTGCTCACATCGGCGGCATGCGCCGGAGCACCAGCGAGCACGAGAGGCAACGCAGCGCTGATAGCCGCTCCAGTCAGGCATTTTTTGAGTTTCATGGCATTCTCTCCCTAGTGGCCTGCTCATCCCCTCCGTTCATCGCCCTTCGCGACGAACGGAGGGGATGAGCAGGCTACGGAAAACAAAACAGCAAATGTCCTGATTCCGTTTGCGCTGACCCGGGTGCGCATCCGTTATCGTGGCCGAGAGGACAGGCTCCGGCAAGTGAGGGTAGGGGTGCAAGCCTTTCTCTTCGCTCGGTTACGGTGAGCGGGTCGGAATGGGTGATGGCGGCGGGGCCGTGTTCGCGAGATTCGCGGCGATGAGTTTTTGGGTCCATTGCTGGTCATAGACACCCGTGGCCACGCCGCCCGAAGGCACCACTTTCAGCCAGGCATCCAGATCCGCCGCCGTGACGACGACGAAGGGCACATTGACGATCTTCGGCACCTGCGCTCCGGCCAGGATCTGCTGCGCGACCCAGAAAGCGATAGAGGAGACGCCGGGCGGCGAGCCGATCGAAAAGGTCTCATATCCACCTGGCGCATCGGAGAGCTGTTTCCACAGGGCAAGCTCGTCCTGGCGATTGCCCATGATGATGAGCGGTGTCGGCCGTCCCGCAAGCTTGAACGCCTGAAAGGTGCCATACCCGTCTCCCCCCTGCGTCACCACCGCATCCACCTTCGGCAGTGTCGGCAGGATACCGGCAACCTCCTTCTGCGCGATCGATTGGGTCCAGTTCCCGTGCACGGATCCGACCAGCTTGATGCCGGGATATTTGGCAAAGGTTTCGACGATTCCCTGATGAATGTCGTTGTCGACCGAGGTTCCGGCGACGCCGCGCACTTCGAGAACATTGCCCTTGCCGTTGAGCCGCTTGGCGACATACTCGGCTTCCGACGTGCCCCAGTTCACATAATTCAGCACGACCTGATAGGCGCAGGGCGCGGTGGCGAGGCTGTCGAACACGACCACGACGATATGCGCGCTGCAGGCCTGCTGGATCACGCCGTTGAGCGCGGTCGGCGAGGCAGCGTCGATCACGATCGCCTTCCAGCCTTCGAGTGTGAGATCGCCGATCTGCGAAGCCTGTTGCGGAGCCGAATTGTCGGCATTCACTACCTTGGTCTTGGCGATCACGCCGTCTGCAATGGCCTGCTTGGAGGCGAGGTCCCACACGCTCAGCATCTGCTGGCGCCAGGTGTTGCCGGCATAGGCGTTGCTGAGCGCGATGCCGTCCTTTGCGGTGCTGACATCGGCGGCGCGCGCCGGAGCGCTTGCCAGCGCAAGCGGCAACGCGGCACCGATGACCGCTCCGAACAGGCATTTCCCCAGTTTCATTCCGTTCTCTCCCCCCCAAGATAAACTCAAGATAAATATGGCTCTGATGGACCGCCTTGTGATTCCGCCAAAGCCATGCCCGTTAGAGCGGAATGCGTTCGCTTCAGCTCACGTAGCCCACTCTCGTCATTTGCTTTCTCGCGTGATTCAGACCTACGGTGATCCCACCTCCGGTCATCACGCTCTAACTTTGTTTCCTCGATCAATATGGCTTTGGTGGATCGCGAAGCGATCCACCAAAGCCATATTGATCTAAAGCCGCGAAAGTGATCGCAGGCAAAAGCGAGAGCGTGACGACCGGACATCATCACGCTCTCATGGGCGGCTGGCGCTGCTACTTGCCCCAGATCTTCCGGTATGCATTCTCATAGCCGTTGGTCGGGTCGTAGAGATTCTGCGGCCCGCCATCGCTGTTGAGATTGTCGTGCACGAAGAGATGCACCGGATCGACGAAGCCGCTCGGTGGTGCACCCGCGAAAGCGCGATTGAGCTCATCGATCGTCTGCCAGCCCTGCATGCGGAGCGGCTCGGCCACGGTCGCCACCTGGTATTGCTGCGAACGGATACGCTCGAAGGCGGAAACCGATCCATCGCCAGCCGAGATGCTGAAGGGTGGGCTCGTGCCCGAGACACCGGCCGATTGCAATGCGGGCGCCATGAAGTCGAAATAGAGATCGTTG
>JASHVY010000634.1 GCA_030044345.1 Acetobacteraceae bacterium
GCGCCGCACCGGCTGGCGCGGCTCGCCGTGCTGATCGAGCAGGCCCTTTCCGACCGGCTCAAGTTCGCGACCGAAATCCGCAAGGTGACGAGCGCGCTGCTCGGAAGGCGGATGCGCGCGATCCATGTCCCCGCCCGCGTCGTGATCGACAACCGCGCCTCGAACACCCATACGGTGATCGAGGTGAACGGACGGGACCGCCCCGGCTTCCTGCACGATGTCACCGCGGCGATCAGCGAGCAGGGAATCTCGATCTCGTCGGCCCATGTCAGCACCTACGGCGTGCGCGCGGTCGATGTCTTCTATGTCAAGGACATGTTCGGCCTGAAGATCACCAGCGAGCCGAAGCTCGCGCAATTGCGTCAGGCCCTGCTCGCCGCGATTGCCCCCACCGAGGAACCGGCCATCGATGCCGTGCCGCCGGCGCGGCGAAGAAGACGCGCCTAGAGCGGTGTGCGTTTCCATGGACCCGCGCACACCGCGCTATGGATTTGTTTTCCGAGCATCTTCACGCGATCAGCCGATTCCGGCTCATCGCGATCTGCTCTAGATGGAGCGGATCGTCGTCCTCGGCGGCGGTTTTGCCGGACTTTGGGCGGCCATCGGAGCGGCACGGAAGTGCTACGAGCTTGGGATTCCCGCAGAGCGAGTCGAGATCCTTCTCATTGATCGGACCGATTGGCATGCGATCCGCGTCCGCAATTACGAGGCGGACCTCGCTCAGGTGCGCGTCAGGTTCGATGAGATTCTTTCGCCCATCGGCATCGGGCGGGTGCGCGGCGAGGTCGAGGATATCGATCTCGGCCGGCAACGGATTGCCGTTCGAGGCCGGCCCGATCCGATCGGATATGATCGTCTGGTCTTCGCGCTCGGCAGCGCTCTCGTCAAACCATCCCTGCCGGGGCTCGCCGAGCACGCGTTCGATGTCGATACATACGAAGGCGCCGTCCGGCTTGGAAACCATCTCGCCGCCTTGTCGTCGCGGCCCGCATCGATCCGCCGCGACACGGTGCTCGTGGTCGGCGCCGGCCTCACGGGGATCGAGGTGGCGACGGAAATGCCCGCCCGCCTCGCGCCGCTCGCGGGCCGGCATGTGATTCTCGCGGATCACGCGCCTTGGATCGGATCCGACATGGGCGAAGAAGCCCGTGAGGTGATCGATCAGGCCCTTGCCGCGCTGGAAATCGAAACGCGCCCCGGTATCGCCGTGGCTTCGGTCGATGACGGTGGGGCGAGTCTGGCGGGCGGGGATCGGATCGATACAGAAACGATCATCTGGTGCGCGGGCATGCGGTCCCATTCCCTGACCGCGCGCTTTCCGGTCTTGCGGGACAGGTTCGGCCGCCTGCCGGTTGATCCCTATCTTAAGGTAAAGGGGTTGGAAGGCGTATTCGCCGCCGGCGATTCCGCATCGCTCGAGATCGACGGCACGCATACCACTGTGATGTCGTGCCAGCACGCCCGCCCAATGGGGCGCTTCGCCGGGCATAATGTCGTGTGCGACCTGCTCGGCAAGCCGATGCTGCCGCTGCGTATCGACTGGTACGTGACCGTGCTCGACCTCGGACCCTGGGGGGCCCTCTACACCCAAGGCTGGGACCGCCATGTCGTGCTGAAAGGCGAGGCGGCGAAACGCGTGAAGCGCACGATCAATTGCGAGCGAATCTATCCGCCCTTGTCAGGCGATCGAAAGGCGATCCTCGAAGCCGCGGCAGCGCTCGTCTCGCCGCCGCCGGCAATGCATTAGATCAATATGGCTTCTGGTGGATCGGGGCACCCCGCGACGGGATACCCCCGACGCGGAGCGATTCACCAGAAGCCATATTGATCTAATTTAAACTTTTCTGGAACGACTCTCCGCCGCGCGCGGCACGCCGATCGGCGGCACCTCGCCGGTCATGCCCGCGAGAACCTCCGCGACATGCCGCACTTTCACCGCGCTGCCTTCACGCGAGAGCCTTCCGGCCATGTTGAGCAGGCAGCCGAGATCCCCGGCGAGCAGCGTATCGGCGCCGGTCGCGGCAATATCCTTGGTCTTGTCGGAGACCATCCGCACCGAGATTTCTGGGTATTTGACACAGAAAGTGCCGCCGAAGCCGCAGCAGACCTCGGGCTCCGCCATTTCCTTCAATGTCAGCCCCGAAATCGTGTTGAGCAGAAGACGCGGCTGCTTCTTGATGCCGAGCTCGCGCAGGCCCGAGCAGCCATCGTGATAGGTCACGACACCTTCATAGGCCGCATCCACGCGCGCCACGCCGAGCACATCGGCAAGAAAGCTTATAAGCTCGAAGGTCTTGTCCGCCAGCGCCTCGGCGCGCGGCCGCAAATTCGGATCATCGTCGAACAGGAGCGGCAGGTGATGCTTCAGCATCCCGCCGCAGGAGCCGGAAGGCACCACCACATAGTCATAGCCGCTGAAAGCATCGAGGACGCCCTCGGCGATGTCGCGCGCTGTCGCCCGATCCCCCGCATTGTAGGCAGGCTGGCCGCAGCAGGTCTGGGCCCGCGGCACTTCCACCTGGCAGCCGGCCTGCTCGAGCAGACGGATGGCGGCAAAGCCCACGGTCGGGCGATGAAAATCGACGAGGCAGGTGACGAAAAGCGCGACACGCGGACGAGGGGACGGCATCACACGATCCTATGGGTCAAGCGGAGCGGAGACGAGCTGGGGCAAATACGCCGCATCCACGCTGCGCGGCGAGGAATCAACTGTTGCCGGCCACCCGCGGCAGCAGCACGTATTCGGCACCCGTTGCGTTCATGCGGCCGGCGGCCGCCTCCGCCTGATCACCCCAGCCGAAAAAGATATCCGCACGCAGCGGCGTGGTGATCGCCCCGCCGATATCCTCCGCAACCATCAGCCGCCGGAGCGGCTTGCCGGTATCGGGATCGGTCGTCGCGATCCAGACCGGCGCGCCGAGGGGAACATAGCGCCGGTCCACCGCCAGCGCCCGGCCGGGCGAAAGCGGCACGCCGAGCGCGCCGGGCGGACCTTCGTCGGGCGGCAGGCCGGGCAGGATGCGGAAGAAATCATAGGCCGGATTTTCGTCCATCACCGCCTGCGCCTGGCCGGGATGAGCCTCGAGCCAGGCGACGATCGCCTGCAGCGTGATCGCGTTCTGCGGGATGTCCCCGCGCGCGGCGAGGACCCGGCCGATCGGCACATAGGGCTGACCGTTCTCGCCCGCAAACCCCACGCGCAGGATCTCGCCGTCCGGCAGGCGGATCCGGCCAGAGCCCTGGATCTGCAGCACGAAGGCCGAGACCGGATCGGCGAGCCAGGCGATCTCGAGATGCCGGCCCGCGAGCGCCCCGGCAGTGATCTCGGCACGGGTGAAATAGGGCACGAGCCGCCCATCCTCCACGCGCCCGGCGATGATCCGGCCGGCGAGATCGTGCGCGAAATCCCCGAGATCGACCTGCACGAGATCGGACGGCCGGCCATAAAGGGGCGTATCGGCGCGCGCGGTTTCCTGGAGCGAGCCGGCCACCTCCGGCTCGAAATAGCCGGTGAAGAGGATAGCGGCATCGCCGCCGGCGCTCACCCGATAGGCTTGCAGATACCGCATGAGAAACGCCCGGGCCGCGGCTTCGTCGCCTGCCGGCACCGCGCGGGCCGCCGTGCATGCGGGCTGCCAGAGGCCCGCAGTGCCGCCGAGCGTTGCCGCGAGCCCCGCGCCGCCGAGCCTCTGGTCCGCCGGCAATGTCAGCAGCCGCTCGCACGCCGCGCGGAAGGTCTGCAGCCCGGCATCGACCCGGTCATCCTGCCAGCCCGGCAGCGCCGTCATCGGCACCGGGGAAAGACCGATCCCCGGCGCCTGGCCGGGCACGGCTTGCATCGCGCAGCCAGCCAGGGTCAGGGCAAGAAGCACCGCCGCCGCGAGGAAGCGGCCGGGCCGTCCGGAGAGGCCGTTCACGCGCTGCGGGCGCCGATGAGCCGCCAGGTCGGGTCCTTGGCGCCGAGATCGCGTTCGAAGCTCCAGAGATCGGTGATCTCGGTCACGGCATCCGTGCCGGCAGCGGGCTGACCGTCCCGCCCGAGCGTGACATTGACCTGATCGGAGACGAAGCGGACGGCGATGCGCGCCATCGTGCCGGCAAGCTCGGCGCTCTCGATCGTGGCGGAGGCGATTGAGCGGATTTCTGTCCTCTGCGTCTCGCCGCGTCCCTCGCGATCGGTGATCGCCGTGTCGAACGTGCGGAAGGTCTCGTCCGAAAGAAGCGGGCGAAGGGCGTCGCGATCGCCGCCGGCAAAGGCGGTCACGATGATGCGAAAGGCCTGCTCCGCGCCCTCCAGGAAGTGCTGGGGCTGGAAGCTGCGATCCACCTCCTGCATCCGCAACAGCACCGCCCCGGTCTCGCTCGCGGGATCGGGCATCGGCCGCGAGGGCGCGGGCGCCACCGTCTCGGCGCGGCCTTCGATCACGGGGCTGGAACGCAGGGCGGAATGCGCCCCCTGCACGTCCATGGGCGGACGCTCGAAGCCGGTGCGCCGGCCGAGGACGCTCCGCAGCCGGAGGATGAGGAAGGCTGCGATCAGGCCGAACAAAACCAGATCGATCGGAAAGCCACTCTGGCCCATCAGCTCAACTCCTGTGGGGGCAGACATAGGCGGAGCGGACGCGTTGCACAACAAAGCATCGGCCGAAGGGAGTGGTTGCCGGGGCAGGCGGCCGCCGCTAAAGCGAATGGATGATCCTGCTCCGCCACGGAGAGAGCGAGTTCAACCGGCATTTCTCGGCCACCAAGCGGGATCCGGGCATCCGCGACCCTGCGCTGACCGAGAACGGCCACACCCAGGCCAGGGCTGCCCTCGCCGCACTCTCCACGCTTTCCATCAGGCGGATCGTCGTCTCCCCTTACACGCGGGCGCTCCAGACCGCAGCGCCGTTCGCAACCGCGCTCGGCGTGCCGATCAGCGTGCACAGGCTGGTGGGCGAGCGCTTCGCCTTCACCTGCGATATCGGCTCTCCGCG
>JASHVY010000635.1 GCA_030044345.1 Acetobacteraceae bacterium
CATCACGCCCGAATTCGTCCGCTCGGAGATCGCGCGCGGGCGGGCGATCATTCCCGCCAATATCAACCATCCGGAGCTGGAGCCGACGATCATCGGCCGCAACTTCCTGGTCAAGGTGAATGCGAATATCGGCAATTCCGCGGTGAGTTCCGGCGCCGCCGAGGAGGTGGAGAAGCTCGTCTGGGCGATCCGCTGGGGTGCGGATACGGTGATGGATCTCTCCACGGGGCGGAACATTCACAATATCCGTGGCTGGATCCTGCGCAATGCGCCCGTGCCGATCGGCACCGTGCCGATCTATCAGGCGCTTGAGAAGGTCGATGGCGAGCCCGAGAAACTCGACTGGGAGGTTTTCAAGGACACGCTGATCGAGCAGGCCGAGCAGGGCGTGGATTACTTCACGATCCATGCCGGCGTGCGGCTTGGTTATATTCCGCTCACCGCGCGGCGGGTGACCGGCATCGTTTCGCGCGGCGGCTCGATCATGGCGCGCTGGTGCCTCGCCCATCATCGCGAGAGCTTCCTTTACGAGCATTTCGCCGATATCTGCGACATCATGCGCCGCTATGACGTCTCCTTCTCGCTCGGAGACGGGCTGCGGCCGGGCTCGATCGCGGATGCCAATGACGCGGCGCAGTTCGCCGAGCTCGAGACGCTCGGCGAGCTCACGAAGATCGCCTGGGACAATGGCTGCCAGGTGATGATCGAGGGGCCCGGCCATGTGCCGATGCACAAGATCAAGGTCAATGTGGAGAAGCAGCTTGCGGCCTGCGGCGAAGCGCCATTCTACACGCTCGGACCGCTGGTGACGGACATCGCCCCCGGCTACGATCACATCACCTCGGCGATCGGCGCGGCGATGATCGGCTGGTTCGGCACCGCCATGCTCTGCTATGTGACGCCGAAGGAGCATCTCGGCCTGCCCGATCGGGATGACGTCAAGGCGGGCGTGATCGCCTATCGCATCGCCGCGCATGCCGCCGATCTCGCCAAGGGCCATCCGGCGGCCAAGCTCCGCGACGATGCCCTTTCCCGGGCGCGTTTCGAATTCCGTTGGCAGGATCAGTTCAATCTCGGCCTTGATCCGGATACCGCGCGTGCCTTCCATGACGAGACCTTGCCCAAGGAGGCGCACAAGCTTGCGCATTTCTGCTCGATGTGCGGGCCGAAATTCTGCTCGATGAAGATCACCCAGGATTTGCGTGCGGAGGCCGAGCGCATGGCCGGCCTGGACGCGAAAAGTGCCGAGTTCCGGGAGCATGGCGGCGCGCTCTATATTCCCGAGCCGGCGGCGGGCGAGTAGATTTCTTCCCATCTCATCCACATCATGGGCCGTCCGCTGTGAGCCGACCATTGAAAGTCGCGGTGCAGATGGATCCGCTTGCGTCCATCAATCCCGACGCGGACTCCACATTCGTTTTGATGCTCGAGGCCCAGGCCCGCGGGCATCACCTCTGGCACTACGAGGTCCGGCATCTCGCCTTCTCGAGCGCCGGACAGTCCGTGCGCCTGGAGGCGCGGGCGCGCCGCATTCATCTCGCCCGCCCGCCCGAGGAGATCGCGCGCCTCGGCCCCGAGGAGGTCATCGACCTCGCGGCGATGGATGTCGTGCTGATGCGTCAGGACCCGCCCTTCGATCTCGCCTATATCACTGCCACGCATCTGCTCGAGCATATCCAGCCCGGAACGCTCGTGGTGAACGATCCGCGCGCGGTGCGCAATGCGCCGGAGAAGCTTCTCGTCACGCATTTTTCCGAGCTGATGCCGCCGACTTTGGTAAGTTGGGATGCCGTGGCGATGCGTGCGTTTCGTGCCGAGCATGGCGAGATCGTCATTAAGCCGCTGTTCGGCAACGGTGGCGCGGGCGTCTTTCGCATCCGTCCGGATGACGAGAATTTCAACGCCGTGCTGGAGATGCATTTTGCCCGCACGCGCGAGCCGTTGATGCTGCAACGCTACGAGCCCGCGGTGCGCACGGGCGACAAGCGCATCATCCTGATCGATGGCGAGCCGCTCGGCGCGATCAATCGCGTGCCCGCGAGCGGCGAGGCGCGCGCGAACATGCATGTCGGCGCCAGGCCGGAGGCGACCCGGCTGAGCGCGCGCGATCGCGAGATCTGCGCCCGCATCGGCCCCACCTTGCGCGAGCAGGGACTGATCTTCGTCGGCATCGACGTGATCGGGGATTGGCTCACCGAAATCAATGTCACTTCGCCGACCGGCCTGCAAGAAGTGGCCCGGTTCGACGGCGTCCATCTCGAGGCGACGATCTGGGACCGGATCGAAGATCGCTGCATCCATGCACTTCGATGAAGGATCGAAAGGAACAGGGCTTCTTTTTCTGAAGAAAAAGAAGCAAAAAGACTTTTCTCCGTTTTCCGGGCCAGAGCGTGATGATTTTTGATCATCACGCTCTGGTTTTGTTTTCTCGATCAATTTCATGGCTTCTGACGGATCGCTTCGCGATCCGTCAGAAGCCATATTGATCTGGGCGCCGGCCGGGGACTTTGAATGAAAGGATGGAAGTTCTTTGGTTCCTTCTTTCAAGAAAGAACAAGCTTCCTTTATTCCTCGTCTCGAAACAGATGCACGTGCTCGGGCCAGACCCGCGCGAGCGCGGTGCCGCCCACGCGGAGCGCGCCGGCCTCCGTCCGGCGCGGCAGCAGGATATCGAGCGCGATGCTGCCATGCGCGAGAACGCGGAAGGCGAGCCCCT
>JASHVY010000063.1 GCA_030044345.1 Acetobacteraceae bacterium
AGTCCGGAGCGAAGTCGGGGGAGGGGACGGATGGTACAGGCAGTCGACGGCCGAAAGCGGACCAAGCCCCGCGAACTCGCGCTCTCGCGCGAGCAGCTCCTCAAGGCCTACCGGGACATGCTGCTGATCCGCCGCTTCGAAGAAAAGGCGGGGCAGCTCTACGGCATGGGGCTGATCGGCGGATTCTGCCATCTCTATATCGGCCAGGAAGCGGTGGTGGTCGGCTTGCTGAGCGCCATCGGGGAGGGGGATCTCGTCATCACCTCGTACCGCGACCACGGCCATATGCTCGCTTCGGGAATGGACCCGCGCGGCGTGATGGCCGAGCTCACGGGCCGCCATGCCGGCTATTCGCACGGCAAGGGCGGCTCGATGCACATGTTCAGCAAGGAGCGCAATTTCTTCGGCGGCCATGGAATCGTCGGCTCGCAGGTAAGCCTCGGCACGGGCCTCGCCTTCAGCAACTGGTATCGCGGCAATGACCGCGTGTCCCTGACCTTCTTCGGCGAGGGCGCGGCCAATCAGGGCCAGGTGTATGAAAGCTTCAACATGGCGGCCCTGTTCAAGCTGCCGGTCATCTATGTGATCGAGAACAACAAATACAGTATGGGCACCAGTGTCGATCGCGCGACCAGCTCGAAAGATCTTTCACGCAACGGGGCGCCCTGGGGCATTCCGGGCGCCCAGGCGGACGGAATGGATGTCGTCGCGGTCAAAGAGGCCGCGGATATCGCCGTCGCGCATTGCCGCTCCGGCAAGGGGCCGTACCTGCTGGAAGTGAAGACCTACCGCTATCGTGGCCATTCGATGTCGGACCCCGCGCGCTACCGCACGCGCGAGGAAGTGCAGCAGATGCGTGCCGAGCATGACTGCATCGAAGGCGTGCGGGCGAAGCTGATGGCGCTCGATTACGACGAAGCCTCGCTGAAGCAGATCGATGACGAGGTGAAGAAGATCGTCCAGGACGCCGCGGATTTCGCCCAGACGAGCCCTGAACCCGATCCTTCCGAGCTTTATACGGACGTTCTCCTGGAGGCATGAGCCGATGAGCACGCAGATCCTCATGCCCGCCCTCTCGCCGACGATGACGGAGGGCAAGCTTTCGCGTTGGCTCAAAGGCGTCGGCGACCCGATCAAGTCAGGCGACGTGATCGCCGAGATCGAGACCGACAAGGCGACGATGGAGGTCGAAGCCGTGGATGAAGGCCGCATCGCCCAGATCCTGGTTCCGGAAGGCACCGAAGGTGTGGCGGTGAATACGCCGATCGCCGTGCTCACCGGCGATGGCGAGGCGGCGCCGGCATCCCCGCCTCCATCAGCAACCAGGGCGGAGGCACCCAAGCCCGAAGCGCCTGCCGCCCGCGCGCCGGCACCTTCCCCGGCGGTTCCGCCGCCCGCCCCCGCTTCGTCTCCTGCGCCCGCGGCGGAGAAGGATTGGGGCGAGGTCAAGCATATCACCGTGCGCGAAGCGCTGCGCGAGGCGATGGTGGCCGAAATGCGCGCCGATGAGCGGGTTTTCCTGCTCGGCGAGGAAGTCGCGCAATATCAGGGCGCCTATAAGATCAGCCAGGGCATGCTCGATGAATTCGGCCCCCGCCGCGTCATCGATACGCCGATCACCGAGCATGGCTTCACCGGCCTCGCGGTCGGCGCCGCGCTCAACGGGCTGCGTCCGATCGTCGAATACATGACATTCAATTTCGCCATGCAGGCGATGGACCAGATCATCAATTCCGCCGCCAAGACACTCTATATGTCGGGCGGCCAGATGGGCTGCCCGATCGTCTTCCGCGGGCCCAATGGCGCCGCGGCGCGCGTCGCCGCCCAGCACAGCCAGTGCTACGCCTCCTGGTACGCGCACGTCCCCGGGCTCAAGGTGGTGGCTCCCTGGTCGGCGGCGGACGCGAAAGGCCTGCTCCGTGCCGCGATCCGCGACCCCAATCCGGTCATCGTGCTCGAGAACGAGATCCTCTACGGCCACAGCTTCGATTGCCCGACCGCCGAGGATTTCATCCTCCAGCTCGGCAAGGCCAAGATCGAGCGCGCGGGCGATCGCGTCACCATCGTCGCTTTCAGCATCATGGTCGGCGTCGCCATGGCGGCGGCCGAGACGCTCGCAGCCAGCGGGATCGAGGCCGAAATCATCAATCTCCGCACGCTCCGCCCGCTCGATATCGGAACGATCGTCGAGAGCGTGAAGCGCACCAACCGCCTGGTCACGATCGAGGAAGGCTGGCCCTATGCCGGCATCGGCGCCGAAATCGCGATGCAGGTGATCGAGAACGCGTTCGACTGGCTGGATGCCCCGCCGGTGCGCATCCATGGCGTGGACGTGCCGTTGCCCTATGCGGCCAATCTCGAAAAACTCGCGCTCCCGCAGCCTGATTGGGTTGTCGAGGCGGTGCGGAAGATCGCCTGAGCCGGACGGGGGAGCACAATGTCCACCAACATCCTGATGCCGGCACTGAGCCCGACCATGACCGAGGGCACGCTCTCACGTTGGCTCAAGAAGGAGGGCGATCCGGTCAAGGCCGGCGATGTGATCGCCGAGATCGAGACCGACAAGGCAACCATGGAGGTCGAAGCCGTCGACGAAGGCGTGCTCGGCAAGATCATCGTCCCGGACGGCACGGCCGGGGTCGCGGTCAATGCCCCGATCGCGGTCTTGCTGGGCGAGGGCGAGACATTGGCGGATGCGCCTACCCCGCCCGCCGCCTCTCCCGCGCCGCCTCCGCCCCCTCCATCACCCGCCGCGCCAGCGTCACCGGCACCCGCAGCCGCCGCGCCATCGCCCTCACCTCCGGCCGCCGCTTCGCCCGCGCCCCAAACGGGCAACGGCGCAACCCCACCCTCCGGCCGCATCTTTGTCTCCCCTCTCGCGCGGCGCATGGCGGCTCAGGCCGGGCTCGA
>JASHVY010000064.1 GCA_030044345.1 Acetobacteraceae bacterium
GCGAGATCATCGAGATCGTCAATTACGCGGCGACCCTCGTCTCTCGCATATCTTTACCCGACTTGCCGCGGCTTCCGGTGGCCGATGGCCCGCCTGTTCCGGCGCGATGCCGGCGGGTCGCCTTCCCGGAGGGCATCCGTGAAGATGTCCCGGTGTTCGATCGGACGAAGTTGATTGCCGGGCATACAATCGAGGGCCCGGCGATCGTCGAAGAAGAGGCATCCGTGACGGTCCTCAATCCCGATCAGCGGCTCACGGTCGATGCCTTTGGCCAGCTCGTCATCGAATTGGTTCGTAGCTGAAGGGGGCGCAAGTGCGTTTTTCCGAGAATGGCTATTATGTCGAGAAATACGTCAAATGCGCAAATTGCGGTCTGCTCATCTATGGACCCGGGATCAAGGGGAAGCGGAATGAGCGACCGGCTCTCTTTTGCTCTGATTGGTGTGTCGAATGGGCGAGGCTCGCAGATTCCGGGGTGAAGGACATCCGGCTGCCGATCGTGCATCCGAAATTATCGATCGAGTTGGCGCATCCGGCGATAGCCCGGAGCGGGCCGCCGGACATGGTCATGATGAACATCCTCGATTCCACCATGGTCTCGATCTGCCGGGAGATGGGGATCGTCCTTATGAAGACGTCGTACTCGACGATCTTCAACGAGGGACTCGACTTTACCTGTGCGCTCGCCGATTCGAAAGGAGACATGATCGCTTGCGCCGAATTCTGTCCGACCATGATCGGCGGAATGCCAATTCTGATCAAAAGCTGCGCCCAGGAGATCTCCTTCGATACTCTGCAGGAGGGGGACGTCATTGTCCACAACGATCCCTATCGCGGCGGCCTGCACGTTCCCGAGCACACTTTCTTCAAACCATTCTTCGCCGACGGCGAGCTGCTGGGCTTCGCGGTGTGCATCGGCCATATCGCCGAGATCGGCGGCACCGTGCCGGGTGCCTTCTGTGGTGAAGCAACCGAGATCTTCCACGAAGGACTGCGTGTCCCGCCTATCAAGATCATGAAGGCCGGCCAAGATGTCGAGGAAGTCTGGAAGATTCTGCTTGCGAATGTCAGGACCCCACGGCAGAATTATGGCGACCTCCGGGCCATGATCGGAGCCGTCAATCTCGGTGTCGAGCGCGTGAGCGATGTGGTGCGGAAATACGGCACCAGCGTATTCCGCCGGACGTCTGAAGACCTGATGGACTATGCCGAGCGACGCATGCGCGCGGAACTTGCCCAGTTCCCCGACGGCACATACTCTTTCGAAGACGTCATCGAGAACGATGGTATCGAGGCCAGGCCCTACACGGTGGCGGTGGACATCCATGTGCAGGGCGATGAGGTCGTCGCGGATTTCAGCCGCAGCTCACCGCAGGCAAAAGGACCAATCAGCGCCACGCTCGGGGTGACGACGGGTGCGACTTACAATGGGCTTCTGCATCTGACCGACCCGACAATCCCGAAAAATTCGGGCTGTTTCCGGCCCATTCGCGTCGTTTCCCCACCCGGCCGCGTGACGAACGTCGATTATCCCGGGCCGCTGGTTGCCGGCAATACGGAGACCCATCCTCGGCTCGCCTGCATCGTGATCGGGGCCATGGCGGCGTGCGTACCGGAGCGGGCCATGGCGTCGGAGAGCTGCACGGGAACCAACTTCGTATTCGGTGGAAACCACCCGGATTATGACGAATATTTCGCCTGCTATGATCTGATGTCCGGCGGATGGGGCGGCCGTTTTGGAGCCGACGGCAACAATTGCGTGATCTCCATCAACGGAAATTGCCGTTTCAATCCGACGGAAGTTTTTGAAACGCGCTTTCCGTTGCGCGTGGAGAATTGCGAGCTGGTCGTTGATTCCGGAGGAGCCGGACAGTGGCGCGGGGGACTCGGCTTTCGGCGAACGCTTCTGGTGACCCAGGTGCCGATCACCGGCAGCCAGTGCAGCGACCGGCACCAGGTGAGGCCTTGGGCGCTGTTTGGCGGCCAGCGTGGTGGAAATGGCGCAACCTTCATTCAGAAGGCCGGAGACAGAGAATGGCAGACGGTCAAGGAACTTTACGGCAAGGTCTCGAGCAGCAAATACTCGAACGTTCAATTCTCGCCCGGTGACCGTATCCTCCTGATTACCCCTGGAGGCGGCGGATATGGAGACCCTGGGTCCCGCGATCGGGAAGCCATCGCCTTGGACCTGTTGGCAGGGTTCATCTCCCCGAGCGCGGCAAAGGACCTTTACGGTTATGAATTGACTGCCGAAGGTGGATTAACCGTAGGCGTGAATCACGCGGGAAAATGATGACTGAGAGTGGGATGGGGGAGCGCGAGAGAACCCATCCCACTCTCGCGTTGGTCGAAGCCGCTGAGGCTGCATTCGTCAACACAATCGAGCCAAGGTTGACGATCGCGTCGAGCAGGCAAATCTCGACACGCAATCCGATACCGCGGATCAATGAAGCGCCCGCAATCGAGGAGCCCATCGTTCAGGGCGGGAAGCCGCCTGCCAAGATAGGCGGGGCGGGAATTTCGGTGGGCCTTTATCGTCCTTCAATAGATTGATTTCATTCATTTTTGTATCAAGGCACGGAGAACGACTCGACTCCGGTAATTTGTTCTATATATGTTCCATCCTCTTCGTCATCCGGATCAGAAGGGGATCAACGTGGAACGCGGCGCTGCAACCGCCTCCCTCGCGGGGCTCAAAGCCCGGATCGCCCGCATTGGAGGATCGGGGAAAGCGAGAGGAACGGTTCTGCCCTTCGGGATTTCCGAGATCGATCGCCGCCTGCCGGGTGGCGGCGTCTCCTTCGGCGCCTTGCACGAGATCGTCGGCAGCGGTTTGGGCGCCATGCACGGCGCCGCGGCCGCGCTCTTCGTCGCCGGTGTGCTCGCGCGGACGAAGGGGCCCGTTCTCTGGTGCCTCAATACGCATGATCTGTTCGCCCCGGCGCTTTCCAGCGTCGGGCTCCATCCCGATCGCGTGATCTACGCGGAGCCCGATGATGAAAAGACCGTGCTGTTCTGCATGGAAGAAGGGCTGCGGCACGCCGGCCTGGCTGGCGTCGTCGGTGAGGTTTCGCGCCTGTCGATGACGGCCTCGCGGCGGTTGCAGCTCGCTGCCGAGGCTTCGGGCGTCATCGCCTTCGTCATCCGCCACTGGCGCAACGCCGCCGCGGCCGACGCCTTCAGACAGCTCACGGCCGCCACGACACGCTGGCGGATCACCGCTGCGCCGTCCTCTCCTTTGCCGGTGGCAGGGATCGGCCGGCCACGCTGGCTTGTCGCGTTGATCCGCTCTCGTGCCGGCGAATGCGGAGAATGGGAAGTGGAGGCTTGTGATGCGCAGGATCGTCTCGCTCTTCCTGCCGACCTGGCCGACCGATCGGCTCAGGCGGAGGATGGGCGACGCAGCGCCGCCGCCTGAGAGGCCGCTCGTCATCGCCGCTCGGGACGGCCGGCGCCGGATCGTTGCCGCCGCCGACCGCGCTGCTCTGGCGCTCGGCGTGCGGCCGGGTCTCACTCTCACGCAGGCGCGGGTGCGCGTGCCCGGCCTTCGGATCGAGGCTGCCGATCCCGCTGCGGATGCCGAGGCATTGGGGCGCCTGGCTGCCTGGGCGCTGCGCCGCTACAGTCCGCTCGTCGCGCTCGATCCGCCGGACGGCCTTCTGATCGATGTCACGGGTGCCACGCATCTCTTTGGCGGCGAGACGCCGCTTCTCGAAGATATCCGCGCGCGCCTGGCGGCAGCGTGCATCGGTGCGCGTATCGGGCTTGCCGATACCGTCGGGGCCGCCCATGCGCTGGCCCGTTTCGCTCCCGGTCCGTTGACCGTCGCCGCGGTCGGCGGTGTGAATTCGGCGCTCGCGCCACTTCCCATCGCGGCGCTGAGGCTTGATCCCGAATGCGTGGACCGACTTCGCCGGCTCGGCTTCGAGACGATCGCCGAGCTGGAGGCAGTCCCCCGCGCGCCCATGGCGCTGCGTTTTGGTGCCGAACCCGGCTATCGTCTTGATCAGGCATTCGGCCGCGTTGCCGAACCGATTGAGCCGATCGGTCCGCCGGGCACGATCCATGTTCGACAGGCTTTTGCCGAGCCGATCAGCGCGCCGGAGACGCTTGCACATTCCATCGGCCGGCTCGTCGCAGCGTTGTGCCCGTTGCTGGAGGCGCAGGGCCTCGGCGCGCGGCGCCTCGATCTGCTGTTCCATCGCGTCGACAGCGACGTCCAGGCGATCCGCGTTGGCATGGCGAACCCCGTGCGCGACGTGCGGCATCTTGCCCGCCTTCTCACGGACGGCCTGGAGACCGTGGATCCGGGATTCGGCGTCGAGGTGATGACACTGGCCGCGCCGATCGCCGAACCGATGCCTTATCGCCAGCGTGCCATGCTGCATGAGGACGAAGCTTCCGGCCTCTCGGCGCTCATTGACACGCTGGCCAACCGGATCGGCGCCGACAAGCTCTATCGGGCCGCTTCCGTCGAAAGCGATTTGCCGGAGCGATCGGTCAAGATCATAGCACCGCTCGATCCCCCGACAGGTCGAGATTGGCCGAAGCATTGGCCGCGACCAAGCCGCCTTCTTTCACCACCGGAACCGGTCGAGACGCTTGCCCTGCTGCCGGATCATCCGCCCGTGCATTTCACGTGGCGGGGTGTGCGCCGGCATGTGAAGCGCGCCGATGGCCCAGAGCGAGTCTTCGGCGAATGGTGGAAGCGCGACGAAGAGCTCGTGGCCGTGCGCGACTATTTCCGTATCGAGGATGAAAGCGGCGAGCGCTTCTGGATCTACCGTGCCGGCGATGGCGAGAATGCTGCGACCGGCTCGCAGCGCTGGTTCCTGCACGGGATTTTCGGATGAGCTCTGCGCGCTATGCCGAACTGCAATGCACCTCGCACTTCTCGTTTCTGCGCGGGGCGAGCTCCTGTGAGGAATTGTTCGCTCAGGCGGCGATGCTCGGCCTCGAGGCGCTGGCGATCGTCGATCGCAATTCGCTTGCCGGAATCGTGCGCGCCCATGAGGCAGCGAAGACGAACGGCGTGCGGCTGATCATCGGTTGCCGGCTTGATCTGACAGAGGGCATCTCCGTCCTCGTCTATCCCACAGACCGGTTGGCCTATGGGCGGCTTTGCCGGCTGCTTTCCCTCGGCAAGCGGCGGGCGGGCAAGGCCCGATGCCGGCTCGATGGGTCCGATCTCGCGGCCTATGG
>JASHVY010000636.1 GCA_030044345.1 Acetobacteraceae bacterium
GCTTCGATATCGGCCTCGAGCAGGGAACAGGCCTCCACCCGGTCCGCCGCCACGGGCCGGATCCCTACTCGGCGGCGGCGGCCGGCAGGGCAGCCTCGCCCGCCCGCCGCGCTTTCAGCTCCTGCGCGACGAGGAAGGCGAGTTCCAAGGCCTGCTCGGCATTGAGCCTCGGGTCGCAGAAGGTCTCATAGCGTGTGCCAAGGTCGGCCTCGGTCAGCCGATGCGCGCCGCCGGTGCATTCGGTCACGTTCTGGCCGGTCATCTCCACATGCACCCCACCCGCGACGGTGCCCTCCGCCGCATGCGCGTCGAAAAAGCGCTGCACCTCGGTCAGGATCGCATCGAAACTCCGTGTCTTCACCTTGCTCGCCGTCGTCACGGTGTTGCCGTGCATCGAATCGCAAAGCCACACCACCGCCGCGCCCTCGCGCTTCACCGCGCGCAGAAGTGGCGGCAGCTTCGCCAGCACCTTGTCCGCGCCCATGCGGCTGATCAGCGTGATCCGCCCAGGCTCGTTCGCCGGGTTGAGCGCCGCCAACATCCGAAGAAGATCCTCCTCGGGCGTGGTCGGGCCGACCTTGATGCCGATCGGGTTCTTGACGCCGCGCAGGAACTCCACATGCGCGCCATCCGGCTGGCGCGTGCGATCGCCGATCCAGAGGAAGTGCGCCGAGCAGCCGTACCAGTCCCCGCTCGTCGAATCGACGCGCGTCAGCGCCTCCTCGTACGGCAGCAGCAACGCCTCATGGCTGGTGTAGAACTCGGTCTCGTGAATCTGCGGCGTTGACTGGCTGTCCAGGCCACAAGCGGCCATGAAGGAGAGTGTCTCGTCGATACGCTGGCAGAGATCCTGGTAGCGCTCGGCGAGCGGCGAACGGGCGACGAAATCGAGATTCCAGCGATGCACGCCATGCAGATCCGCATAGCCACCGGAGGCGAAGGCGCGCAGCAGGTTGAGCGTCGAGGCGGACTGGAAATAGCCGAATTCCATGCGCGCCGGGTCGGGCAGGCGCGCCGCGGCCGAGAATTCCGGCCCGTTGATGATGTCGCCGCGATAGGAAGGCAGCGTCTCCTCGCCAACCGTTTCGTTGTCAGAGCTGCGCGGCTTGGCGAACTGCCCGGCCATCCGGCCGATCTTCACCACCGGCAGGCTTGCCCCGAAGGTCAGCACCACCGCCATCTGCAGCAGCACGCGGAAGGTGTCGCGGATGATGTTGGCGGTGAAATCGGCGAAGCTCTCGGCGCAATCGCCGCCCTGAAGCACGAAGGCCCGCCCCTCGGAAGCGAGCGCCAGCCCCGCCTTCAGCCGCCGTGCCTCGCCGGCGAAGACGAGCGGGGGAAAGCGCCGCAAACGCGCCTCGAAAGCGGCCAGCCTTTCCGCATCCGGATAGACCGGCGCCTGGCGAATCGGCCGCGTTCTCCAGCTATCGGGCGCCCAGTCGCGAAGAGGCACATCAGGCATGACAGAAAAAGTCCTTCCCAAAAGGACGGGTTCCAAGGGCTCAGCCCTTGGCTTGGTGCAGGGGCGGCGCCCCTGCCCTTCCCTTTCTACTTCGATTATCCACAAAAATTGCCGCGCTGGCTATTCCGCCGCTTGCGGCAGCCCAACCGTCCGCGTCAGCGTGCGCAGCGTCACGAACTCCTCCGCCGAGGTCGGGTGGATGCCGATCGTCCGGTCGAAATCGGCTTTCGTCGCGCCGGCGGTCATGGCCACGGCAAGGCCCTGCATGATCTCCGGCGCGTCCTCGCCCAGCATATGCGCGCCGATCACCCGCCCACGCGGCGGCTCGACCACGAGCTTCATCACCGTCCGCCGCTTCCGTCCGGAAAGCGTGTGGCGCATCGGCGTGAAGCGCGTGAGATAGATTTCGGCGGGCCCGCGCTCGGCGGCCTCGGCTTCGGTCAGCCCCACGGTCGCGACCGGCGGGGAGGAGAAGACGGCCGTGGGAACAGCGGTAAAATTGTACTCGCGCGGCCTGGGGCCGAACAGCGCATCGGCCAGCGCATGGCCCTCGGCGGTCGCGACCGGGGTCAACTGGAACCGGTCGGTGACATCGCCGATCGCGTAGATGTGAGGCTGGCTGGTCGCCCAGGCCGAATCGACGATGACCTCGTTGTTCGGGCCGGTGATGACATTCGCCGCCTCGAGCCCAAGCCCGGCGATGTTCGGCACCCGGCCGGTGGCGAAGAAGACGAGATCGGCGGTGATCGCGTGCCCGCCATCCAGATGAAGCGTGCGGGCATCGCCCGTCGCCGCGATCCGCGCCGGATGCGTGCTCGGGTGAAGCACGATCCCATCGGCGGCAAGGGCCTCGGCGAGCGCCTCGCGAAGATCCTCATCGAACCCGCGCAAGGGAATCGGCTGGCGATAGACGAGATGCGTCTCGGCGCCGAGGCCTGCGAAAATACCGGCGAACTCCACCGCGATATAGCCCGAGCCGATGATCGCCACGCGCCGCGGCATCGCCGGCAGATGGAAGACATCGTCGGAGACGACGGCAAGCTCGCGGCCCGGAATGGGCGGCACCACCGGATGGCCGCCCGTCGCGATGACGATCCGTTCCGCCGTGATCCGCTCCTCGCCCACCGCAAGCGTATGCGGATCGAGGAAGCGCGCGCGCGCCTCGAACACTTTCGCCCCCGCCGCCTCCAGCACCTGGCGATAGAGGCCGCTGAGACGCTTGACCTCCCGGTCCTTCGCCGCGATCAGCGCCGCCCAGTCATGCTCGGGCCGGCTGCCGCGCCAGCCGAAACCGCGCGAATCCTCCGCAAACTGCCCATATTCCGACGCCTGTACCAGCAGCTTCTTCGGCACGCAGCCGACATTGACGCAGGTGCCACCCCAGAAGCGGGCCTCGGCGATGCCGACGCGCGCGCCATAGCCGGCGGCGATCCGCCCGGTCCGCACCCCGGCGGAGCCGCCGCCGATCACGAAGTAGTCGAAATCCATCGCTCAACCCCCGCCCGGAATCGCCGGAAACGGGACGTCCTCCCACCCGGTCAGGCGCTCGATCGCGCGGCCGATCCGAAGCAGCATCGCCTCATCGAAGGGCCGGCCGACGAGCTGCACCGAAAGCGGCAAGCCGGCCGCAGCAAGCCCGACCGGCACGCTCATCGCCGGATGGCCGGTGAGGTTGAAGGCCCCCAACTGCAGCGGGGAATGAGCGGCCCGCGGATCGGCCGGCTGGTCGAGACGCGGTGCCGGGGCGAGCGAGGAGGCCGTCAGCAACGCATCGTGCGAACCGAGCGCCTGGTTGATTTCATCGGCCAGCATCCGCCGCACGCGCCCGGCCTGCACCAGATCGGCCGCCGTGATCGCCGCACCCGGAATGAGCCGCTCTGCCGTCTTCCGCCCGTAATCGAGGAGCCGGGTGCGAAAATCCTGCTCATGGATCGCAAACCCCTCGGCGAGCAAAATCACGCGGTTGGCCACCGCGAAGAGCGCCTGGTCCGGCAGCGTGATGTCCGCCACCTCGGCGCCCGCATCGCGCAGCAGGGAGATGGTGCGATCGATCGCCGCCCACGCCTCGCCGGTCAGCGCCGGCGCCTTGGCGAAGAAGGC
>JASHVY010000637.1 GCA_030044345.1 Acetobacteraceae bacterium
CCGGCCGACCACTGGGGCGGTTTTCTTTTGGGCGGGGTGGTCGCCCGAGCTGGCCGCCTTGCGTTACGTAACAGGGGCGATGAGGGGGTGTTGCGCTACCCGGCGGATGGTCTCGTGTCAATCAACTGCCATCCGTTCTCATCGTCGTGCCGGATAACGAGGCGCGAGCCCACGAACGAGAAGTCACGAACGGTGGCTTTGGGCTCCAGTTTGCTCGAATACTTTAACCCAAGCTTCTTGGCGCGAGCCGGGATCCCATCGACGACGGACACATAGTCGCCCCTGAGTTTTGCTTCGGCCTTAATCCACTCGAAAAGTTCCTGGACTCGATCATCCTTGTGCTGGCTCATGTGCTGTCCGGCCTCCCGTCGTCCTGTTGCGATACCATCCTCATTGAGGTGATTCCCGGTCAAGATGGTTCGCGGGGTTTGCGCGCGGGTGGCACCCAAATTGGCACCGGACAGCGAGGGATGGAGCAAGATACGGCGGCATGCCGAGGACCGTTGGACGACTAAAAATTCTGGAAATCCGCACTCCGCGTAACGTCCAGGGACGAGCGGGTATGGCATCCGGCACATTTCAAGACCGCTGCCTTAAACCACTCGGCCACCCATCCAACTTGTTGGAAGGATTGACGAAATACATCCTTTACGCAGACTCTTCAAGTCGGTCCCGTGCCCTCTCCTGTTCCTCAGGGGGAGGAAAGAAAGGCAAATTTCGCCGATCTTCAGGAACGCGTGCTCCAGGCGCTCGCTCATGACTTTGGGGGAACGTTTGCCCGAAGCAGAGGCCCACGCTCCAATGGCCGACGGCGATCTTCCCGAGGGGCGAGAAGGCTACCCCGGGCCCGGCTGACCGCGCCGGTCCGGCATGCTAGCCTGGGCGCCGGCGGCCGCGCGAGCCATGCGCCGCAGGGGAGAAAACATCATGTCCGGCAAGAAGATCCTGATGCTGACCGGCGAGTTCAGCGAGGAATACGAGATCTTCGTCTTCGAGCAGTGCATGCACGCGGTCGGCCATACGGTGCATGTCGTGTGTCCCGACAAGCGCGCCGGCGAGACGATCAAGACCTCGCTGCACGATTTCGAAGGCGATCAAACCTACACGGAGAAGCTCGGGCACTTCTACACGCTCAACCAGAGCTTCGCCGACGTGCGTGCCGCGGAGTACGACGCCGTTTATGTCGCCGGCGGTCGCGGGCCCGAATATATCCGCATCGATCCGCGCGTGCAGGCGCTGGTGCGCGATTTCCATGCGTCGGCCAAGCCGATCTTCACCATCTGCCACGGCGTGCAAGTGCTGATCGCTGTCGATGGCGTGGTGCGCGGCAAGCGCGTGGCGGCGCTGCAATATTGCGAGCCGGAGGTGCGTCTGGCGGGCGGCATCTATGTCGATGTGCCGCCGACCGGCGCCTGTGCTGACGGCAATCTGGTTTCGGCCAAGGGCTGGCCGGGCCTGGCCGCCTTCATGCGCGAGTGCCTGCGCGTTCTCGGCACGGAGATCCGCCATGCCGACCACGCCGGCGGCGGCCAGCCGGCGCAGCGTGCGGCGGCCGAGGCGCGCGCCTGAGGCCGGCGCTGCTCACCGATGTCTCCGACGATGAATGGTCGTTACTGATCCCCGTATCTGATCCATGATTCGTTGCGAAATTGCCTGGCGGGCGTGCCGGCAGGGCAAAGGCAGGTTCAATTGTCGCCCATCTTGAAGTAGATGGGCCGGTCGATGTCTGCGATGAGCCCGGGCTGCTTCGGCTCCCAGCCCAGCAGCGTGCGCGTTCGCTCGCTCGAAGTCGGCACGTCCATTTCCGCGAACAGCGCGAACCAGCCGAAATGCCCGGCTGCCTCTTCGGACGACTTGGCGGTGACCGGCACGTTCAGACGGCGGCCGATCACAGCGGCAATCTCCTTGAACGGCACGCCCTCTTCGGCGATCGCGTGATACCGATCTCCGGCGGTGCCACGCTCGAGCGCGAGCCGGTAAACGCGGGCGGCATCGAGCCGATGCACCGCGGGCCAGCGGTTGAGCCCATTGCCGACATGGGCGGAGAGGCAATTTTCGCGGGCGAAACCGATGAGGCGCGGCACGAAGCCATGGTCGCCATCGCCATGGACCGACGGGGGAAGGCGGATCACGGACGCGCGCACCCCGCGTTCCGCGAGCGCGGCGGCGGCCGCCTCCGACCTGCGGGGATACGTGGGAGAGTCGAAAGGGGGCACATCCGCCTCGGTCGCGATGCGGCCCGGCGCGAGGAGCGCCACACCGGAGGTGACGAGCAGGGGGCGGTCGGATCCTTCGAGTGAGGCGCCGAGCGTCTCGATGGCACGACGATCCGTCTCGCAGTTTTCCACGAATTTCGAGAAATCATGGTTGAAGGCCGTGTGGATCACGCCATCCGCTGCGGCCGCGCCGCTGCGCAGGCTATCGAGATCTTCAAGCGAACCGCGATGGATTTCGGCGCCTGTCGCGGCGAGGGCGGCTGCTCCCGCATCCGAGCGGGCGAGGCCGAGCACCCGATGGCCCGCGGCGATCAGGTCCCGGACGATGGCGGAGCCGACGAAGCCGGTCGCGCCGGTGACAAAGACACGCATGAGGAAAGTCCCCGGATCATGTTCGGAAGCCACTGTCGTCCCGCGGATTATTCTGGTAAAGTAGTGACATTATCGGGGTATAATGGCCAACAGGATGAGCGTTTCGGTCACGAACGAAAATCTGCTCGGGGCCTACCTCAAGGATCGCCGCACGAAGCTCGATCCGGCAGCCTTCGGCTTTTCCGGGGCGCGCCGGCGCACGCCCGGCCTGCGCCGCGAGGAAGTCGCGCAGCGCGCCAATATCAGCCCGACCTGGTACACGTGGCTCGAACAGGGGCGAGGCGGCGCGCCCTCGGCCGACGTGCT
>JASHVY010000638.1 GCA_030044345.1 Acetobacteraceae bacterium
CGGGAGGGTCATAATGCAGCACGCCATGGCGGCGGATGCGCTCGGGGTAGAACAATGTGTCCTTACCGTGCATCCATCCGATGCGCTCGCCGAGTGCCTCTACGACCGTCGTGGGATCGATGCCCTGCCACCAGAAATGGCTGGGATCGAGGTTGAGGCCGATGTTGCGGCCGACATGTGGCGCCAGTGCCTGAAAACCGGCGGCATTGAAGATCGTGACACCGGGATGCATCTCCAGGCAGACCATCAGCCCCGGCGCCTCGCGTGCGAGCCGGTCGCTGGCCGCACTCCAGAACGGTATCAGCTCGTGCTCGAGATGCCAGGCGAAGAGTCGTTCGTCGTCTGCCGACGTTGCCCAGCAGGGAAAGACGCCGAGCGAGCCGCCGCCGGGGCCGGCCGGGCAGCCGCTCATCGTGACGAGGCGTGTGACGCCGAGCGCCAGCGCCAATTCGGCCGCCGCCCAGAAGCGGGCCTGCGCATCCTCGCGCTTGGTCGGATCGGGATGCAGGAGATTGCCCGCGGCATTCAAGGCAGAGAGCCGAAGTCCGTGTTCCCGTAGCTCATCGGCGAGGCGCTCACGCTCCAGGTGGTCGCCGATGGTGGTGAGGTCGAGATGCGGACGTGGCCACGGACCCCAGGCACCCACCCCCAGCTCCACGTCCTTGACGCCATGCTCAGCACACCAGGCGAACATCTCACGTCGGGAGAGCTTGGCGAGCGAGTCGGAATAAACACCGATTCTCATGCGACGGCCTTTCTGAATGCAGAGGTCAGGATTTCGATGTCCCGGCGTGCTTGTTCCAGGGTGGTCTCCACCGGTGCCTGGCCGATTGCGGCCCGGTGGAAGGCTCTGAGTTGGTCGCGGAAGGCCTCCTCATAGCTGACCCGGTACTCGGCGGTTTGCAGCTCCTGGTTCGTGCCCGGCCGGCGCAGCGTGAGGCGCGTCGGCTGATGACGCAGATAGGGTGAGGGAAAGGTGAGCTCGATGATGCGATCGACGGCGTAGATCGTCACTCTCTCGGTATAGTCAGGCACGCCGGGCAGGTTGAGATGGGTCATGCTGACCAGGCCTTGACCTGGCAGGGAAAAACCGAGCTGGACGCCGCGTCCATCGTCGAAGATCGCGCCACGATCAGCCTCGGCGGGCATCTCGACGCCGAGACGAGCCAGCATGCCGTGGACGATGGCGACATCATGCACCAGCGCCGAGAGGAATCCATTGGCGAGCGCGCGAGCGCCGGAATCGTCCAGAGGGTGTCCGGCCGCCTCGGCGAGCTGCATGCAGGTCAGGCTTCGGGCCTTCTGCCTCAGATGTTCGGGCATGTCGTCGGGTGCGGTCATGGGCAGATGGGCAACGAAGGGCGCCTGATCCGGGTCGTTGACCTCGACCGAAATCAGTTTCACATCCTCGATGCGGGCGGGGAGAAGCTCTAGCGCGCGCCGATACGCGGGATCGTAGCGCTTCATGTAGGCCACTTGCAGGACGCGGCCCGTGTGGTCGCGTGCCGCGGCGATCTCGTCGCAGCCGGCGAGCGTGAGGGCGAGCGGCTTCTCGCACATGACATGGAGGCCGGCATTGAGGGCGGCCGCGGTGAGGGCCGGATGGAAGGGGTCCGGTGCGGCAATCACCAGCGCCTCAAGCGCGCAGCCGAGCAGGCCCGCGAAATCGGCGTGGAGTTCACCAATGCCATACCGCGCCCCGACGGCCTCGCGCACCGCGGGGGAGGCGTCGGCCAGAGCGATGAACTCGAAGCGCTCGCGCTCCTCCCATAGGTAGAAGGCATGTTCGGCCTGCCCCACCAAACCCGCGCCAAGCAGACCCACCCGCAATCGCCGCATGACGCCCCCTTGAGTTGGAACGCTCCAGGAACGGACGTTGGAGCATGTCGAAGCGCCGCCGTCAATCGTTGCGAATTGCGCCGACCAAGGCGGCGTGCTGCTTTTATTCTGCTGTCGTTCCGCTCAGTCCGCTTTCACGGGAACGATGGATGGACATTCGCTTTCGTGTTGCCGTTTGAAAAGGCTTGATCCACCTTTGGGAAAGGGAAAGCCGGCCCGATTTCTCCCATATTAAAGCAATCCATCCCCAATATGGAACGTTCCATACAAGATTGTGCGAAGCGGGCCTGAGTGCCAAGTCGATTTCGCCGAATGCGCTGTTATCCGTCGTCAGTCCGCAGGCGCGGCCGTCGATCCCCGCACCACCAACGTAAAGTCGACGATCTGGCGCACCCGCGCGCCCGTCATCTCACCGCGGATACGTGCCGCGATCGTCTGAACGGCCAGCCGAGCCAGCGTCGCCTTTGGCTGCGCGATTGTCGTCAGGTTGATGCGTGCCAGCCTTGCCAGCATGAGGTCGTCGAAGCCGACGACGGAGAGCTGCTCGGGCACGGGAATGCCGAGCCGATCGGCGGCATCAAGTACCTCGACCGCCGTTAGGTCATTGGCGGCAAATATGGCCGTCAGCCGATCCATGCCGCGCAGCACCTCGGCGAACGTTGCCTCCTTCCCATCGCGCATCACTCGGCCCGGGGCCGATGCCCGGCGCAGCACCACCGGCCGCAGTTCGGCCCGGCGCATCGTCGCCACGAAGCTCGACTGGCGCTCGCGATCGGCCGGATCTTCGGCGATCGGATCAGCGAAATAGGCGATGCGGCGATGGCCGAGCGACAGCAGATGCTCCGTCGCAAGCCAGGCACCGTGCCGGTCATCGCCCGCAACCACGTCACCCCAGTCCGCGTGACAGGTGACAAACACCGCCGGCATATGGCCGTCCACGAGCTGCCGCGCCCGCTCCGAGCCTGCGAGGTAGGAAAGAAACACCACGCCGGCGACGCGGTGCTCGACCAGGCTCTCCAGACCGGTGATGTCGATCTCGTCCGCGACCTCGGTATTGCAGAACATGACCCGGAAGCCTTCTGCCGCGGCGCAGCGCTCGATCAGCTTGGCCATTTCCGCGTAGAACGGATTGGCAAGATCGCCGACCACGATGCCAAGCACGTTGGTGCGTTGCAGCACGAGCTGGCGCGCGACGACGTTCGGCCGGTAGCCGAGTCGACTCACGGCCTCGAGCACGCGAGCCCGCGTTTCCGGGGTGACACCGACCGTGCCGCGCACCACGTTCGACACGGTCGATTTGGAAACTCCGACGGCCCGCGCCACGTCGAGGATTGTCGGCGGACGCGCGCCGACCGGCGACGGCACGGCCGAAGAAGGGTGGGGAGGTTGCGGTGGCACGCGATCGGGCCCCTCCTCGTGACGACGGCGGGACATCGGTCGGCGATCACCCGCCCCGGAGGTCCGGGGCAATCACCACTTTCATTGCGGCATCGGTCTGCGCCAACTCCACTGCCTCCTGCGCCCGCTCGATCGGGAAACGATGGCTCACGATGCGATCGAAGGGAAGCCGGTCGAGATTCGCCGCCATCAACCGCATGGAGGGGAGATAAGCGGTCGCGATTTCGCCGCCGATGCCGATCACGCTGACGTTCTTCGTGCAGATATCGGCATTCGGATTGATCGAAACCGGGCCGAGATCCACGAAGGCGCCGGACTCCACGACCACGCCACCCACGCGAACCATCTTCAGCGCCTCGACGAAAGTATCGGGATGGCCGCTGCAGTCGAGCACCAGGTCCGGGCCCAGGCCGCCGGTCCATTCCTTGGCCCGCGCCACCCGCTCCGCCATGGTCGTGGCGGCGGCGTCGAGCAGCAGCTCGGCGCCGAAGGCGCCGGCCATGTCCAGCCGAGCGGCGAACCGATCGGTCGCCAGCACTTTGCCGCTGCCGAGCAGCCGCGCCTTGATCACGTGGCACAGGCCGAGCGGACCGACCCCGAGCACGGCGACCGAGCCGCCATAGCGGGGTCCGCCGAAATGTCCGAGGAGGGCCAGCCCAGCTTCCACGCCATGGGTGACCGCCATGATCTCGGTGAGCACCGCGACGTGGTCTGGAAGTTCATCGGGCACGCGAAAGAGCGGCGTGCCAGGAAGGAGGTACAAATATTCCGACCAGCCGCCGAACAGATGCGGCGCGGGGCCGCAATGCAGGCTGTTGCCGTAATCCTCCAAATGCGCGCACATGTAGTAGGGAAAGCCGTTGCGGCAGAAATGACAGTGGCCGCAAGGTACGTTGGCGCCCGGCACGATCCGGTCGCCCGGCCGCAGCTTCCGTCCTTCGCTGTCCAGTACATCGCCGCCAGTCGCAGCGACGACACCAACGTTTTCGTGCCCGCAGATCAGCGGATAGGTCAGCTCCCGCTCATTCGGAGTCCCGGCATATTGCTTGTTCTCGCCACGGAAAGTGTGCTTATCGGTGCCGCAGATGCCGGAGAAGCGTACGCGCATCAATAGGGCGCCGGGCGCGGGCTCGGGCATCGGGAAGCCGCGCGTGGTGATCAGGCCGGGCCGCTCCACGACCGCTGCGCGTACCTCGTTCATCAAGGCTCCTCCTCTGCTCCAGGTTGCGGCCGGGTACGGTGGCCTCGGTCCGACGGTTGTGCCGGGACGGGCGACGCGCGGTTGCCGGGCAGTCCATCGCGGCCATTCATGATGACCTGTTCGACCGTCGCCGCGTCGGCTTCATCACGGTTGAACACCGCCGCGACCTGCCCTTGATGCAGGGCCACGATACGATCGGCGATCGGCATGACCTGGTTGATATTGTGGCTGATCAGGATGGCGGCGATCCCCTGGGCGTTGGCATGCCGCACGAAATCGAGGACCGACCGGGTCTCCCGCACCGATAGGGCCGAGGTCGGCTCATCCAGAATGAGCAGCCTCGCACCGAAATACATCGCCCGCGCAATGGCGATCGCCTGCCGCTCCCCGCCGGAGAGCATGGCGACGATCTCGTCCGGCGATCGCAGCCGGCTGATGCCGACGGTCGCGAGATAGTCCTCGGTGCGCGCCCGCATCGTCCGCATGTCCAGCAGCCGCAGTCCTGCAACGCGCCGCTTCAGCTCCGCACCGAGAAAAAAGTTGCGCGCGATGGAGAGCGTGTCGATCAGAGCCAGGTCCTGATAGACGGTTGCAATGCCGAGATGTCGCGCTTCGCGGGGCGACCGCATGGCGATCTGGCGGCCTTCGAAGAGGATGGATCCGGAATCGGGTTGATGTACGCCGCACAGGATCTTGATCAATGTTGACTTGCCGGCGCCATTGTCGCCGACCAGGGCCAGGGTGCGGCCGGCCTCGATGGCGAGGCTCACCTCCCGCAGCGCCTGAAACGCGCCAAAAGCCTTGCTGACCTCTATCAGTTCGAGCAGAGGAACTGTGCCGCTCATGATCGAATGCGGGCGATGATTGCGGTTTCGATATAGCGGTTCAGCGACACGATCACGACGATGACCATGCCGACCAACGCCTGATACCAGAAGGCGGGCGCCCCTGCGGTGACAAGCCCGATATCGATCGAGGAGAGTGCGATCGTGCCGAGCATGATGCCGGCGACGGAGCCGATCCCGCCCCAGATCGACACCCCTCCGATCACTGCCGCCGCAATCGCTTCGAGATTGTTCGTCGTGACCACGGGCGACATTAACGCATTGCGGCCGAGGCTGACCACTCCGGCCATCGCAGCCAGCACGCCAGTCGCGACGAAGCAGCCGAACTTGACCTGGAAGGACGGCACGCCGACGCTCCGCGCCGCCACCGCATTGCCGCCTGTCGCGTAGATCCAGTTCCCCCAGGCGGAACGATGCAGCAACAGATAGGCGCAGAGGCAAGCCAAAAGCCACCACACGACCAAGACATGCAGGGTGGAGGTGCCGATGGTCCAGCC
>JASHVY010000639.1 GCA_030044345.1 Acetobacteraceae bacterium
CCGGCAAGCGACGCTTTGCCGAAGCCAGGAGCGCGCCGGGAGAACAAAAGTGAAGTATGAGTCATCAACAAGAAACGTGGCAATGTCCAACCTCTGTGTTAAGATTGATCCATGGGCATCGAACGCCGCATGTTTTTGGGCCACGGGCTGGCAGCGAGCTTCCTTCTGCCGGCCACCATGGCTCCGGCCCTGGCGCACGCCGCCGCAAGCCGTCCAGGGCAGCCCCTGCCCCTGCCGCCGACCCCGCCTCCGGGGCGGGCTTCAGGGCAAGCATTGCCGCCCTTGGTGATGCTCGATCCCGGGCATGGCGGGCTCGATCCCGGTGCGATCGGGGTCGCCGGCACCTATGAGAAGCACATCGCGCTGCTCGCCGCCTACGACCTCAAGAACCGGCTGGAGGCCAGCGGACGCTACCGGGTGGAGATGACCCGCTGGCAGGACGTTTTCATCCCGCTCGAAACCCGTGTGCAGATCGCGCATGAGAATCGCGCGCATCTCTTCGTCTCGATGCACGCCGACTCGATTCTCGATCACGAAGTGCGCGGGGCCAGCGTCTATCGCCTTTCAACCACCGCTTCCGACCCCGAGGCGGCGGCGATCGCGGCGAGCGAGAACAGCGCCGATCGCTATGTCACCAATCCGCGCTTCAAGAAAGTCTCGCCTGCAGTGGCGGAGATTCTTGCCGGCCTCGTCACGCAGGAGACGGAGTTCAGCTCGGCGCGGCTGCAAAAGGACTTGGTGGGTTCGCTCGGCGAATCGGTCGAGCTGCTCGTCAACCCTGCCCGTCATGCCAATTTCGTCGTTCTCGAATCGGCGAGCATTCCGAGCGTGCTGGTCGAGATGGGCTTCATGTCCAATCGCAACGACGAAGCCGCCCTCTGCACGCCGCAGCATCGGGCGGTGATCGCAGCAGCGATGGAACGCGCGGTGGACGCCTATTTCGCCGCCGACCGCACCGCGCGGATGGCCGGCTAGATCGTTCTCAGCGGGCAGGGAGCGCCCGCGCGCTTCGCATAGGCGGCCCGCACAAACAAGGGACACTCCCTTGTTCCGCTCCCCATGGAAACGGATATATGAGCGCATGAGCTCGCCCCTGACCGCCGGTGAAAGGCTGCTTCCGCCCGGACGCGGGAACGGAGGGCATGAGCCGCTGCGCAAGCCCCCTGGCAGGCCCCCGGGCAAACCGCAGGGAGGCCCAGCGGGCAATCCGCGCGGCAGGAAGCCGCGCGGTGGCGTCAGCTCCGGCGCGCGCGCTGCCGGGCGCTGGCTCTCCCGCTTCGTCGTTGTCCTGATCATTCTTGCCGCCGTCGGCTGCGGGGCGCTCTACGGGCTCTATCTCCGCTTCGCCGCCGACCTGCCGAGCGTCGATGCGCTGCGCCACTACCATCCGCCGGTAATGAGCCGGGTCTATGCCGACAATGGCCGGCTGATCGCCGATCTTGCCGCCGAGCAGCGGATCTATGTGCCTTATGACGAGATCCCGCCGATGGTCCGGCAGGCCTTCATCGCCGCCGAGGATCGTACCTTCTGGTACCATCCCGGGATCAATCCGGCGGCGATCATCCGCGCCGGGGTGTGGGACGCGCTCCATGTCGGCAACGGGCGGCGGCCGCTCGGCGCCTCCACCATCACCCAGCAGGTGGTGAAGAACATCCTGCTCGATCAGCCGATGACGGTGGATCTCAAGATCCAGGAGGCGATCCTCGCCGTCCGGCTCGAACAGGTGCTGAGCAAGAAGCAGATCCTTCAAATCTACCTCAACCAGATCTATCTCGGGCTTGGTTCCTACGGTGTCGCGGCTGCCGCCCAGGCCTATTTCGACAAGCCGCTGGACAAGCTCTCGCTCGCCGAAGCGGCTTTCCTGGGCGGCCTGCCGAAGGCACCCTCGACGTACAACCCCTTCACCAATCCCAAGGAAGCGCTGGCGCGGCGCAACTGGGTGCTCGACCGGATGGTCGATGACGGCGATATCGGCGCCGCCAAGGCTGCCGCCGCCAAGGCTGAGCCGCTGGTGCCGCGGGCAGCCGGCCCGGCACCGGTGCCGCTGCCGGGAGCGGCCTATTTCTCGGAAGCGGTGCGCCAGGAACTGATCGACCAATTCGGACTCAAGCGGGCGACGACGGGCGGGCTGATCGTGCGCACCTCGCTCGATCCCAGGCTGCAGCGGGCGGCGGAGACAGCGGTGCGCGACGGGCTGATGGCTTATGACCACGCCCATGGCGGCTGGCGCGGCCCGGTGGCCCGCATCCCGACCGGACCCACCCTTGAGAAAGACTGGGCGGCAAGCCTGGCTGCGATTGCCAAGCCGCCCGGCATGCTGCCGGACTGGCAGCTCGGCGTCGTGCTTTCCGAAACAGCCTCGGAAGCGAGGCTCGGCTGGCTCAAGCCGGCCGCGGATGCGCCGCCAGTCGGGCCGACACCGCCCGGCACGCCGGAGACAGGCTTGCTTCGCCTTGCCGGTCTCGGCTGGGCGCGGGCCGTTGTGCCCGGCGGGTTCGGGCCGACGCCGAGCACGATGAGCCAGATCGCGCGGCCGGGCGATGTCGTGATGCTCACGCCATCCGGAGGGCCGGGGAGACCGGGCGAGCCGGTGGTGCTGAACCTGATGCAGATCCCTGAAGTGGAGGGAGCGCTCGTCTCGCTCGATCCGCACACCGGGCGGGTGCTCGCCATGGTCGGCGGCTGGAGCTTCGCGCAGAGCCAGTTCAACCGCGCCATCGATGCCGAGCGCCAGCCGGGCAGCGGCTTCAAGCCCTTCACCTTTCTCACTGCGCTCGAGCAGGGGATTC
>JASHVY010000640.1 GCA_030044345.1 Acetobacteraceae bacterium
GAACTTATCGAAGAACACCGTGTGGGCATTCTCCGTATGCGTCGGCTGCGACGAGCCGAGCTTCAGCGTGACCCGCTTGCCTGGTTGGCCACGGATACCGGATTCCGTGGCGGCGCGTGCCATAAGGGGTCTGGCGAGACCGGCGCCTATCGGCGCCGCCGCCGCCCATTTCAGGAGCTCACGACGAAGGACGCTCGTGCTGAAATCTGCGGACATCGACGTTCTCCTCGACCGGGCCGCGGTTCAATTTGCCGCGGGTCGAGATAGCCTACCGCCAGGGAGGCGCAGCAGGAAGCGCACCCCCAACTCTGCCGGACGCGCCGGATTGGATTCGCAACGATCTCCGGGATCGGATGAACCAAAGCGTGATGATTTTTGATCATCACGCTTTGGTTTTGTTTTCTCGATCAATTTCATGGCTTCCCTTTGGGCTTTGGCGGATCGCTTCGCGCCGGGGTCCCCGCGAACACGTTCGCGGGGTGCCCCGATCCACCAGAAGCCATATTGATCTAGGCACCCGCCGGGGACTCCGAATGAAAGGATAAAAGTTCTTTGGTTCTTTCTTTCAAGAAAGAACGACTTCTCTTCTTTGCTTACCACTTTTTGTTTATCGCTTTTTGTTTATCGTAAGGGCGGGCTTGGTAGAAGGTTCATGACACCTTCTAGGCGTGGCCGATGTAATCGAGCCTTCCGCCATCCACGGCGAGCACCTGGCCCGTGACCCAGCTCGCCTCGGGCGCGGCGAAGAACGCGACCGCATTGGCAATGTCCGCGACCTCGCCGATGCGGCCTGTCATCGCGCGCTCGGCAAACTGGTTGCTGGTCCGCTCCCACTCATCGGGCGAAAGTTTCGCCTCGGTCATATCGGTACGGACGAAGCCGGGCGCGACGGCATTCACGGTGATCCCGGCCGCCCCCAGCTCCATGGCAAAGCGCCGCGTGAGGATGATCACCGCGGCTTTCGTCGCCGCATAGAACGCATTGCCTGCCGCCGCCGTCCCGATGCCGGCGACCGAGCTGATATTGACGATCCGCCCATAGCGCCGCGCCCGCATGCCCCCCATCACCGCGCGCGTCGTGTGGATCACGCCATCGACATTGATCTCGCGCATGCGCGCGAAATCGCCTTCATCGAACGTATCCAGCGTCGCTTTCAAGGAAATGCCGGCATTGTTGACGAGAATCGTGATCGGCCCGAGCTCCGCCTCGGTCCGCGCCACCATCGCTTCCACCGATTTCGCATCGCTCACGTCCGCGCCAACCGCGATCGCGCGCGCGCCGCCTGCGAGCAGTTCCTTGGCGAGCGTCTCGGCCGCTTCCGCCTGCGAGACATAGTTCACGCACACCGAAGCGCCGCGCTTCGCCAGAAGCTCGGCCGTCGCGCGGCCGATGCCGCGCGCCCCACCCGTGACCAGCGCCACCTGATCGCTCCATTGCGCCATCCGATCCATCCCTTCCTTGAATTGCGTCCATCGTGCCGGCACCGGGGGATATGGTCAAATCGGTCGGAAACGGCCCGGTCCGGCCTTTCTCATCCGGTGAGCATGGTGATTTCGGCGGCGAGCGCCGTCATCTCCGCCGCGGCAGCCGAGCGCGGCGCCGCCTCGAGCACGCTCGACCCGAGCGCGAAGGAGGAAGCGAAAGCGGCGCGGTTGCCGAGCACGGTGGCAAGCGTGGTCTTTCCCGCCCCGCCCTTCTGCTGCGCCACCGTGATCACCAACGCCATCGGCCGCTCCCGCAGCGACTCCGTCACGACCTGCGGAGCGCCGCGCCCGGACGCTCGCTATCGCAACAGATGCGGCGGCGTCCTGGCAAGCACGCCGATCAGCCGGCCTCGGCCCGATGCGCGTCGGCCATCGCCGCGAGGCTCGGGAAGCGGAAATCATAGCGCACGCCCTCCGGCGGCTTCATGGTCGCGCCGAAGCCCTCCGCCGCGTGGCGGCGGTCGATCCAGGCAGTGGCGAGGCCGGCACGCTGGGCCGGAACATGATCGTGATAGAGGCTCTGCGCGGTGTGCAGGATGTCCTTCTTTTCGAGCCCGCGTTCCGCCAGATGCGCGATCAGGTAGCGGAAATTGGCCGGATCGGGCTTGTAGGAGCCGATATCCTCGGCGGTGAAGATGGCATCGAAGCTCACGCCGAGGCGGCGATTGCTGGCGGCGAAGCTCTTCCTGTCCACGTTGGAGAGGATGACGAGCTGATAGTGCTGTTTGAGGTAAGCGAGCGCGTCCGCCGAATCGGGGAAAGCGGGCCAGTCCGGCACCGAGGCGCCGAAACGGCGCTCGGCCTCTTCGTCCGGGCCAAGCCCCCATTCGGCGGCGAGCCGCCGGTGAACCCTGCCCAGCAGTTCCGAATAGCGCATGGCCGGTGTTTCCGCTTCCTGCGCCGATTCGTGGCGTGCGAACAGGGCGAGCACGGAATCGCGTTCGGGCGGGGCCGGGAGCTTCGCGAGCAGCGGGTCGAGCGCGGCGAAAAGTCCGCTCTCCCAATCGATCAAAGTTCCGTAGCAATCGAAGGTGAGCACGCGGAAATCATGAAGACGCACGGATCTTCTCCCGGATTGAGAGCGTGATGACCGAAGGTGGACTTAACCGCAGGTCTGAATCACGCGATGAGACAATGACCGAGAGCAGGACAGGTGAGCGCGAGCGAACGCGTCCCGCTCTCGGCCGCCGGCAATGTCAGGCTCGATCCAGGCGCGGCGCTTCCGACTCACCGCAAGCCGCGTTCTCAAACGGGCTTTCAGACCTCCTGCTCGGGGGCGGGGGCGGAGTTCAGCAGGATATAGCGCTCGATGCCGATCTGGCGGATCAGATCATCCTGGCGATCGAGGAAATCGATGTGTTCCTCCTCGTTTTCCAGGATCTTCACGAGCAGGTCACGGGAGACGAAATCGCGCACGCTCTCGCAATGCGCAATGCCCTCGCGCAGGTCGATCAGCGCCTTTTCCTCGATCGCCCGGTCAGCCTTCAGGATCTGCGCGACATCCTCGCCCACATGGATCGGGTTGAGCCGCTGCACGTTCGGCAGCCCGTCGAGAAGAAGGATGCGCTTGATGAGCTCATCCGCATGCTTCATCTCCTCGACGGATTCCGCATATTCGTGCTGGCCGAGCTTCGTCACGCCCCAATGCTGCAGCGTCCGCGCATGCAGGAAATATTGATTGATGGCCGTCAGCTCGTTGGTGAGCTGGGTATTGAGGTGCTCGATCACCCTGGGGTCGCGCAGCATCGTCCTCCTCGCCGTCCGATTCCGGAGGAGCTTCCTCCCGAACGAAGGCTCGGGCAAGCGGGTATGGGGTCAGCCCGCGCCTGTGGTCAGTCTGCGCTTGTGGTCACTCGGCGCTTTGGGGCTCCGGCAGGGCAAATCCTTCGCCGCGCAACAGGGCCACCAGCGCCTTGACGCATTGGCCGCACTGGGCGCGGCAGCCGCAACTGGCGTAGACGCTGCTGGGCTTGCTCGTGCCGGCCGCCGCGGCGGCCTGCCTCACCTGGCGGTCGGTCAGCGCATTGCAGAGACAGACATACACGACGGGTCGGTTCCTCGCCTGGGCGGGATGCCCTATAGCGGGCAATGGGTTTCCTGTAAATGCGAATGAATCGCATATCTGCCATTGCCGGCCGGCCTCGGTTCCGCCGGCCTCGCGCCCGAGATCTTCGGCCGGTGCGGGGGAGGGGGGCTCCAAGGTCCGGCATTGCGGATATTCATTGCGGAGGTCTCGTTCCGGGAGAGGCAAGTGCCATGAAGGAAGGCGCAACGGCGGAGCCGGCCAGGCTCGCTCAATTCGTTGACAAAATCGTCGGTGACCTCGGCGCGGTGCTCAGCATCGCGCTGGTGCGGATCGGCGATCGGCTCGGCCTTTATCGTGCGCTCCACGAATACGGGCCGATGACGTCGGAAGAGCTTGCCGCGAAAGCGCAGATCGCGGAGCGCTATGCGCGCGAGTGGCTCTCCCACCAAGCGGCTTGCGGCTATCTCTCCTACGATCCCCCGAGCCTCCGTTTCACGCTGCCGCCCGAGCAGGCGATGGTGTTCGCCGAGCCCGAAAGCCCCGTCTTCATGATGGGCGGGTTCGACAGCGCTGCCGCGATGGTCGAAAACGCAGAAGCGGTGGAGGCGGCCTTTCGCACCGGCAAGGGGCTGGGCTGGAGCGAGCAGCTGCAGTGCGCCGTTTGCGCCTCCGCCCGCTTCTTCCGGCCCACTTATCACAACAACCTCGTCGCCTCCTGGCTGCCGGCGCTGGACGGCGTGGTGGCAAAGCTCGAAGCCGGCGCCATGGTCGCCGATGTCGGCTGCGGGCATGGCTTCTCCACCGTCATCATGGCCGCTTCGTTCCCGAACTCCACATTCGTCGGCTATGATTTCCATCCCGAATCGATCATCCAGGCCAAGGCCCATGCGGCGGCCCATGGTGTTACGGCGAATACGCGCTTCGCGGTGGCGCTCGCCGATGATTTTCCGGGGCCAGAAAATTACGATCTCGTGACCTTCTTCGATTGCCTGCATGATATGGGCGATCCCGCCGGGGCCGCGCGCCATGTCCGCGAGACGCTGAAGCCGGACGGCACGTGGATGATCGTCGAGCCGGTGGCTGGCGACCGGCTCGAGGACAATCTCACTCCGGTCGGCCGCATCTGCTACGCCGCCTCGACCATGGTCTGCGTGCCGACCTCGCTCGCGCAGCCCGTGGGTGCGGCCCTCGGAGGGCAGGCGGGATTCGGGAAACTCTCGGAGGTCATCAGGCGGGGCGGCTTCGGCCATGTACGCAAGGCAATCGAGACATCTTTCAACATGATCCTCGAAGCGCGCCCCTGAAATCCATTCGCTCCGCGGCACTTGGAAAGGAAGGCGCCGAAAGCCGAATTTTGTCGCAGAACTGATTCGTCAAGGCGGGCCATGGACATATCGCCCCGTGCCAGCTTTCCATGAAAGCCGGCATGAGTGTGAAAATTCCGAGACAGCTTGACAAAACACTGTCCTGACGGAGAAATCCGGGCTGGCCTCACCCCAGGCGGCCTTACTATCGTGGCCTGATCGGGCCGCCACGGTGCGGCGCACGGCTTATGGCTTGATGAGAGGAGCCGGGCGGCAGCCATTGCCGTGGCCCCTGGCTCGCTTCCACTCGGAACAGACGAAACGATCCGGAGGACAACGTGACACACATGAGCCATTCCGCCCTTGCCACCCGCTCCAGGCATCATCCTGCTTTTCTCGGCCTCACGGCTGCCATCGGCCTCAGCCTCGCTTTCGCAGCCGCGCCCGCGCGTGCCGACAGCCTGGCGAGCGAGCCGGTCGGCATATTGCCCGGCGGCACGGTGGTGCAACAATATACCATGACGAACGCGAACGGCGTCATCGTCCGGTTCCTCTCGCTCGGCGGCTGCATCACCGAGATCGACACGCCGGACCGCAACGGGAATTTCGCCGATATCGTGCTCGGCTATCACGATCTCGCGGGCTATGATTCGAACGGCACCTATTTCGGCGCGATCGTCGGCCGCTACGCCAACCGCATCGCCAAGGGCACCTTCACGCTCGATGGCGAGACCTATCACCTGCCCATCAACAATGGCGTGAACTCTCTGCATGGCGGCACCGTCGGGTTCAACACGCAGATCTGGCGGGTGACCCCGAAGCCGGTGAGCGACGGCGTCGCCGCGAGCCTGACCTACACGAGCCCCGACGGGCAGGATGGCTATCCCGGCTCGCTCAACGTCACGGTGACCTATACGCTCACGGACTCGAATGCGCTCCGCATCGACTATGAGGCGACCACCGACAAGCCGACCGTGGTGAACCTCACCAATCACTCCTACTTCAATCTGCGCGGCAACGGGTCAGGCTCGGCGCTCGACGAGCTCGTGCAGATCAATGCCGATTTCTATACGCCGACCGATGCCACCCAGATTCCCACCGGCGCGATCGAGCCCGTGGCCGGCACCCCGATGGATTTCCGCAAGCTCACGCCGATCGATGCGCGCATCCGCGCGCCTTTCCAGCAGCTCATTCTCGCCCAGGGCTATGACCATAACTGGGTCCTGAACAAACCGCGCCCCAATGCGCTGACCTATGCCGCCAAGGCCTATGACCCCGAGACCGGACGTATCCTCCTCGTCTTCACGACCGAGCCTGGGGTGCAGCTCTATACCTCGAACTTCCTGAACGGCTCGCTGATCGGCTCGTCGAACACCGTCTATCGCCAGGGAGAAGGCTTCACCTTCGAAACCCAGCATTTCCCGGATTCTCCGAACCACCCCAACTTCCCCACGACCGAGCTCAAGCCCGGGCAGACCTTCCACTCCGTCACGATCTTCCGCTTCTCGACGGATGGCTGATCATTGACGGCGTGCCGCCGTTCAAGCGGCGGCACGTCCCGTCATTGCCCGCCAATCCCGTTGGCGCGATCGATCCGGTAATCAGAAAGAAGCAGACTTCTTTTTCTGAAGAAAAAGAAGCAAAAAGACTTTTCTCCGTTTTCCGGACCAGGCCGCGAGAACGAGCTTATTCGGCGTGATCGGCAAGTCGCGGACACGAATGCCAACAGCATCGAAGACGGCATTCGCAATGGCGGCGGCGACACCGGTCGCGGCGAGCTCACCGATGCCCTTGGCCCCGAGGGGACCTGCTTCGCAAAAGGGGAGATCTGTCTTTGATCAGGCGGTCTGCCTCTCGTAAGCGGCTGGGCTGATGAAGTCCAGGGACGAGTGTCTCCGGACGGGGTTGTAAAAGCTGTCCATATTGCTGCCGATGGCGCTTTCAGCCTCCTTTCATGTCAGAAACACCGTCCGCCAGGCGCGTTCGGATTTCAAAGTTTTGAAGAAGGTCTCGACGATGGCGTTATCAAAGCAATTGCCCTTGCCGGACATCGAGATGTGAGCTCCATACCGGCGGAGCTCACTCTGGCAGTCGATGGAACAATACTGGCTGCTGCGGTCCGAATGGCAGATCAGGCCCGGGGTCGGACAGTGGATGACCAGAGCCTGCCGGAGCGCCGCTCGGCAATTTTCCTCGCAATAGCGACAAGAACGGGCGATCGTTTGCCGGCGCGGCATGGCCCGGGTGCACGCGCGCAGCGTCGAGAGACCGAGTGGGCCTATGATGTCTGGCCTATGATGTGATGAGGGTGCGGCGACGGCGGCTCTTACACGCCCGCATCGAGCGTCAGTTCTCCTCCCGCCGCATCGTCTGCGCCGGCCGCCGTTCTCCGCCCGCTCTGCATGCGCGCATAGCCCGCGTGCACGTGGCGGCGCATGGCCTCCGCCGACGCCTGGGGATCGCGCGTCGCCAGCGCATCGACGATCGCCCGATGCTCGGCGGCGGAAGCCGCGAAGCTCTCCGCGTCGGCGAAGCTTGTCCGTCGCAGAAGATGCGTGAGATTGATCACCCGCCGATAGAGGCGTAGCAGCGTCGCGTTCCCGGCCATCTCCACGATGCTGTCGTGGAATGCGACATTCAGCGGGTAATAAGCGGCGACATCGCAGGAAGAAGCGCATTCCGCGAGCCCGGCCAGCAGCGCCTCGAGCTTCTCGAGCTGTTCGGCGGTGATCTGCGGCGCAAGCCGCGCGCCCGCCATCGCATCGAGCCCCGCCCGCACTTCGTAAAGCTCGTCCGCCTCCGCCGGGGAAATCACCCGCACGACCGCGCCCCGGTTCTTCTCGAGCGTGAGCAGCCCGCTCTCGCCGAGCGCGCGGAACGCCTCGCGGATGGTCGCGCGGCTCACGCCGAGCTTGGCGGCAAACTCCACCTCACCCAGCTTCTCCCCGGCCCGGAGCGCGCCGCCCCGGATCAGGCGCAGCACCTCCTCCTGTATCGCTTCGGCGAGCGTGCGCGAGCGCAGCAGGCTGAGCTCCGAAAGCAGCTTCTCCATGATCCAGTCCTCCCGATATTCGCCCCCGATACGCGCCCTAGATTGACAGGATGTCAGACAATCCCGCAAGTTCTATCCCGAGGAGGAGACCCTCGATGTCAGCCCAAACCCGCGCCGCCCCCGATCCCGTTCCGTCGGACATGCCCGAGTCCTCCACGCTCGCGCTCTTTGCGGGCACTGCCCGTGCGGGGGCCGCTCCTGGAGGAGCCACCCAAATTCTCGCCCGCTACCTTGCCGCCACCCGCCCGGCGGATCTGCCTGCCGCCGTTCGCAAGGAAGCGCATCGGGGCTTTCTCAACTGGGTCGGCTGCACGATCGGCGGCGCGCACCATGATGCCGCCCGCAACGCCTTTGCCGCCCTCGCGCCCTTTGCCGGTCCCGCCCACGCTTCGATCCTCGGCCGTGCCGAGCGGACCGATGCCCCGCTCGCCGCCCTCGTCAACGGCATCGCCTCGCACGTGCTCGATTTCGACGACACCCATCTCGCAACCGTCATCCATCCCATGGGCCCGGTTGCCTCGGCTGCTCTTGCACTGGCCGAGGCGCGGGGCGGTGTCAGCGGAGCGGATTTCGTCACCGCCCTCGTCCTCGGCATCGAGGCCGAGTGCCGCATCGGCCTCTCCGTCTTTCCGGAGCATTACGATCGCGGCTGGCACATCACCGGCACCGCCGGCATCTTCGGCGCCGCTGCCGCCGCCGGCCGCCTGCTCGGGCTCGATGAGACACGCATGGCCCGTGCGCTCGGCCTCGCCGCGACCCAGCCCACGGGGCTCCGCGTCATGTTCGGCACCATGACCAAGAGCTTCCATCCGGGCCGTGCCGCGGCGAGCGGCCTGCAGGCCGCGCTCCTCGCGCAAGCCGGCTTCACCGCCGCGGAAGACGCGATCGAAGGCCGCCGCGGCTGGGCCGAGATCGTCAGCACCCGCTTCGATCCGGAGCAGATCACGGGGGATCTCGGCCACCGCTTCGAGGCCGCTTTCAATACCTACAAGCCCTATGCCTGCGGCATCGTCATCCATCCGGTGATCGAGGCATGCGTCAATCTCCGCGCCGCGCACGCGCCCGACCCGGACACGATCACGTCCATCGAGCTCGCGGTCCATCCGCTCGTGCTCGAGCTTACCGGGAAGGCGGCGCCGCGCACGGGGCTCGAATCGAAATTCTCCGTCTTTCATGCGGCCGCCGTCGCGATCGTGCGCGGCGGAGGAGGGGAGGCCGAATTCAGCGACGAAGCCGCGACCGATCCACGCGTCGTCGCCCTCCGCGCCCGCGTGCGCGCCACGATCGATCCCACGCTCGCGACCGATGCGGCCCGCGTTATCCTCGTCCTCGCCGACGGCACGCGCCTTGAGGAAAAGATCGACCATGCGGTCGGCAGTCTGCTTCGCCCGATGTCGGATGAAGGGCTCGCCGCCAAGCTCACCGCGCTCGCCTCCGGTGTCCTGCCGGCGCCACGCATCGAAAAGCTCGTCGATCTCTGCTGGCGGATCGAAACGCTTTCCGACATCGCCGCGATCGCCGTTTTCGCCCGCCCTGCCTGAGCCCTCCGCGAGAGTGGGTGTCGCGCAAGAATTCTCATCGGAAGGAAACGCCGAATGACCAACGCCACCGTGGCATCCAGGGCGGGCGGCGCAAGCCAATCCGCCGGCCAGGCGCGTGCCTCCATCCTCGCGCGGATCGACCGCCTGCCGCCCTCGCGCACCCTTTTCGGCCTCGTCGCGCGCATCGCGAGCGGCGGCTGGTTCGAGTTCTATGAGCTTTTCATGCCGGGCTTCATCTCGGTCGGCCTCATCCGCAGCCATCTCTTCACGCCCACCACGCACGGCCTGCTCGATTTCCATAGCTTCTCGAGCTTCCTCGCCACCTTCTTCGCCGGCATGTTCCTGAGCACCGTGCTTTTCGGAACGGTATCGGATCGTTTTGGGCGCCGCCCGATCTATATCGGCGCCATGCTCGTCTATTCGCTCTTCAATTTCTTCATCGTCTTCTCGAGCTCTCCGGGCTGGATCGATTTCTTCCGCTTCGTCGCCGGCTTCGCCGTGGGCCTGCAGCTCATCAACAATGACAGCTTCATCTCCGAGCTGACCCCGCGCGTCTCCCGCGGCCGATATATGTCCTTCGCCTACACCTTCATCCTCACGGCAACGCCCATTGCGGCCCTGCTTGCCGCGCTTTTCGTTCCGCATCAGCCCTTCGGCATCGCCGGCTGGCGCTATGTCGTCGCCATCGGTGCCGCGAGCGGCATCGTCGTCTGGTTTCTCCAGCGCGGCCTTCCGGAATCCCCGCGCTGGCTCGAGGTTCATGGGCGCCGCGACGAGGCCGATGCGGTGGTGACGAGGATCGAGGAAAAGATCCGCGCCGAGATCGGTCGCCCGCTGCCTCCGCCCGATCTCGCGATCCCGGACGCGGTGATCGAGCATGGAAGCTTCTCCGAGATCTTCAGCGCCTTCTATCTCCCGCGCACGATCATCATCTCGATCTTCCAGTTCTGCCAGACGATCGCGGTCTTCGGCTTCGGCTCCTGGGTGCCGATCTTCCTCGCCCATCGCGGCTTTCCCATCGTCCATTCGCTCGAATACACCTTCATGATCGTCCTGCTCACGCCGCTTGGCGGGGGAATCGCGCTCTGGCTTGCCGAACGGTTCGAGCGCAAATACCAGCTTGCCCTCGCCGCTCTCGTCATCGCCGTTTTCGGTTTCGCCTTCGCCTCGGCCCGCACCGTGCCCCTGCTCCTGCTCACTGGCGCGATCATCACGCTTGGCAACAACTGGCTCACGGCGATCTTCCACAGCTATGCGGCCGAGCTTTTCCCAACCCGCATCCGCGCCGCCGCCGTCGGCTTCACCTTCTCCTTCAGCCGCATCGGCGCGATCTTCGTGAGCTACATGGTCGCCGCCATCCTTGCCGGCTACGGCACCACCGGCGTCTTCACCATGATCGGGCTTGCCATGCTCGCGATCATCATCGCCGTCGGCATCTTCGGCCCGCGCACCAACGGCATCGCGCTCGAAGTCCTCTCGCCGTGATATCCACGCCCACCGAAGCCGGGCACCTCGGCGCCTGGCTTTCCGCTCTCGACACGCGCAACCTGCCCCAGCCCGCGATCGACACGGCGTCCCGTCTCCTGATCGATGTCGCGGGCCTCTGCCTCGCCGCGCGCCAGACGGATTATGTGCGCGCCGTTCTCGCTTCGCTCGATGCCTCCGGCCCCTGCACCGCGATCGGCCATTCCCTGCGCCGCAACGGGTTTGATGCGGCCCTTCTCAACGGCACCGCCGCCCACGGCGAGGATTATGACGACACGTTCGAGGGCGGCCCGGTCCATGCCGGCGCGGTGATCGTTCCGGCCGTTCTCGCTGCCTGCGAGCGGGAAGCGCGCAGCGGGCAGGATTTTCTTCGCGGCGTCGTGATCGGGGCGGAGCTGATGTGCCGGCTTTCGCTCGTCGCCCCCATCGCCATTCATCGCGCGGGCTTCCATCCCACCGCCGTGATCGGCGCGCTTGCCGCCGCCGGCGCCGTCTCCGCCGCGCTCGGCCTCTCCGCGGAGCCATCCGTCTCGGCCTTCGGCATCGCCGGCAGCCAGGCTTCGGGCATCATCGAATATCTCGCCGAGGGCACTTGGACCAAGCGGATGCATGCCGGCTGGGCTGCCCAGTCGGGCCTTCGCGCTGCGCTGCTGGCGCGCGGCGGCTTTCTCGGCCCGCGCACGGTGCTCGAAGGCAGGCACGGGTTCTTTTCCGCGTTCGCTCCCTCCGTCCGCCCTGATTTTTCTCCGCTCACCGATGAACTCGGCGCGCGCTGGCTGATGGAGACGATCGCCTTCAAGCCCTATCCCTGCGGGACGATGACGCAGCCTTACATCGATTGCGCGATCGCGCTCGGCGAAAGCGGCGTCACCCCCGATGCGATTGCCGGGATCGTCTGCGAGGTGGGGGAGGGGACGGTGCACCGGCTTTGGGAGCCGCTCGCTTCCAAGCAGCGCCCGCCCAATGCCTATGCCGGGAAATTCAGCACGCCCTATTGCATGGCGGTCGCCTTCTTCGATCATCGTGTCGGCTTCGCCCAGTTCGCGCCGGATCGCCTGACCGATCCCGCCGTGCTCGGTCTTGCGGCAAAAATCCGCTATGTGATCGACCCGGACAACGCATATCCGCGCAA
>JASHVY010000641.1 GCA_030044345.1 Acetobacteraceae bacterium
GTTCCAGGCGGCGATCAAGATGCGCGAACCTGCCGCAATCTCGGCCGCGACCTTGCGCCAATGGGCGGCGGATTTTGCCTCCGAAGCCGGTTCCCGTGCAGCCGTGGCGCGCAGGATCATGGCGAGGTTCCGCGCGGCCGAGGCCGAGGCCGCCGCGCCGAGTGATTGCGCGATGATCCCCGCCAACGGCTTCGCGAAGCCGAACTCGAGCGTGCGCGAGAGATCGTCGAGCACGCGGAGCGGGCCTACGCGAACATAGCTCCGCTTCTCGTAGAAACGATGGGCGGGGCGGAAGCGCGTGTCGCTCCAGAGCACGGCGCGGCGCGCCCCTTGGGCGCGGGCATGGGCCTCGGCGGTATCGAGCAGGCGATGGGCGAGTCCGGTGCCGCGCCAGGGTCGCGCGACATACATGCGCGAGATCTCCCAGGACGATCCCGCATCGGCTTCTTCCTTTGCGGGAAGGGTGGCGACCATCCCGACGATTTCGCCGCCCTCCGCCTCGGCCGCCCAGAGCGTTCCGCCCTTCCCCGCATAGTAGGAAGCGAGCGCGCGCAGCTCCGGCACCTCGCCGTCGATATCGAAGATCACGTCGGGATATTCGGCCCAGCAGGCGCCGATCAGCGCGATGAAGCCGGCCGCATCCGAGTCCTGCCCGGGCCGGATGCGCGGGTCCGGCATTGCGCCCAATTCAGCGCAGCCTATCCGTGCAGCCCGGCGGTGAAGGCGGCGATCCGCCGGCAGGCTTCGGTGAGCGCGGCCTCGTCGGTCGCGTAGGAGATGCGGAGATAGGGGCTCATCCCGAATCCCGCGCCGTGCACCGAAGCGACATGCTTCTCCTCGAGCAGGGCCATCGCGAAATCCTGGTCCGTCTCGATCAACCGGCCGCCCGCGCTTTTTCTGCCGATGCAGCCGCCGATGTTCGGATAGACATAGAAGGCGCCCTCCGGCTTGCGGCAGGTGATGCCGGGCGCCTCATTCAGCATCTTCACCACCAGATCCCGCCGACGGCGATAGATCGCCCGCCGCTCGGCGACCAGCTCCTGCGGCCCGTCCAGCGCGGCGACGGCCGCGGCCTGACCGACGGTCGAGACGCCGGCGGTCACCTGGCCCTGCATATTGACCATCGCCTTGATCAGCGCCCGTGGCCCGCCGGCAAAGCCGATCCGCCAGCCCGTCATCGCATAGGTCTTGGAGACGCCGCTCACGGTGACGATCCGCTCGGCAAGGTCCGGCGCGGCGGCGGCCAGGGTGACGAGCGCGAAATCCTCGTCATAGACGAGGTGCTCGTACATATCGTCGGCGATCACCCAGAGCCTTGGATGGGCGCGGATCACCGCGGCGATCTCCCCGAGCTCGGCCTTCGTGCAGGCCGCGCCGGTCGGGTTGTTGGGAAGATTGAGGACGAGAAGCTTGGTCCGCGCGGTGATCGCCGCTTCCAGATCCTCGGCGCGCAGCTTGAAGCCGTTATTCTCCGGGCAATTGACGGAAACCGGAACCCCGCCCGCGAGCGTCGTCATCAGCGGATAGGCGGTCCAGCAGGGGCGCGGGATCACCACCTCATCACCCGGATCGACGCTCGCCATCACGGCATCGTAGATCACCTGCTTGCCGCCATTGCCCACCATGATCTGATCGAGCGCGAAATCGAGACCGTTCTCGCGCCGGAACTTTCTCTGCACTGCCTCCTTGAGCGCCGGGGTGCCGTCCTGCGGCGGGTATTTGGTCTGCCCGGCAAGCGCCGCGTTGTATCCCGCCTCGATCGCATGCTTTGGCGTGGCGAAATCCGGCTCACCGATGGTGAGCGAGATCACTTCGGCGCCGGCGGCGCGCAGCGCGCGCGCCCGGATCGTCATCGCGACCGTCGCGGCGACAGGCGCCGTTCCCAGCCTCTGCGCGAGTTCAGGCATGGAAAAAGCTCAGGAAAGGCCTTGGCAGAAGCGGTGGATTCGCGTGCAGGCCTCGCGCAGGAGCTCGGTCGCGGTCGCGTAGCTGACGCGGAAATGGCCGGGATAGAGGAAGGCTGCGCCATGCACGACCGCGACCCCCTCCTCGTCGAGGAGCGCGGTCACGAAGGATTCATCGTTCGTGATCTTCACCCCGCTGCGGCTGGTCTTGCCGATGCAGCCATGGATCGCCGGATAGACATAGAAGGCGCCTTCCGGCCGATGGCAGGTGATGCCGGGCGCGGCATTGAGCATGGAGACGACGAGGTCGCGCCGCTCGTTATAGACCTTCACCATTTTGGGGATGGAATCCTGCGGTCCGTTCAGCGCCTCGACCGCGGCGGCCTGGCTGATGCTCGAAGCATTCGTGGTCGATTGGCTCTGCAGCTTGTCCATCGCCTTGATCATCTCGACAGGCGCGCCGGCGAAGCCGATCCGCCAGCCCGTCATCGCATAAGCCTTGCTGCAACCATTCATCGTGATCGTGCGCGCACGCAGCTTCGGCTCGACCTCGACGATCGTTGCCGGACGGAACCCGTCATAGACGAGCTTCTCATAGATATCGTCGGTGAAGACCCAGACATCCGGATGGCGCAGCAGCACATCGCAGATCGGGCGGAGATCGGCGGCAGAATAGGCCGCACCCGTCGGGTTGCAGGGATTGTTGAGGAGGAACCATTTGGTCTTCGGCGTGATCGCCGCTTCGAGATCCTCGGCACGCAGCTTGAAGCCGTGATTCTGGCTGCACGGCACGACGACCGGCTTGCCTTCCGCGAGCGAAACGATGTCCGGGTAGCTCACCCAGCAGGGCGAGGGGATCACCGCCTCGTCACCCGGATCGATCGTCGCCAGCATGGCATTGAAGATCACCTGCTTGCCGCCGGTGGAGACGATGATCTCCTCCGGCCGGTAATCGAGCCCGCTGTCACGGCGGAACTTGTCGGCGACCGCTTGGCGCAGCGTCTTGGTGCCGGCGACATCGGTGTATTTCGTCTCGCCCGCCTCGATCGCGCGGATCGCCGCGCGCTTGATGTTCTCCGGCGTGTCGAAATCAGGCTCGCCGGCGGAGAGGCTGATCACGTCGCGCCCCGCGGCCTGAAGCGCACGGGCCTTGGTGGCGATCGCGATGGTCTGGCTCGGGTTGATGCGGTCGAGCCTTGATGCGGTGAGATGCATGGGGAATCCGGATAACGCTTGACGCGAAGCCCGACCCTATCGTTCCGCCCCGATGCCGGCAACCGCCGGCCGGGGGAACACCTCCTCTCAATCCGGCATGCCAGCCATCGCCCGCACGGCGGCGGGCGAATGCCCGGCCGCGCGCAAATCCCGGAGGCTCATCGCCTTGTCCCGCTTGGCCAGCCGTCGGCCGGATCCGTCGCGGAGCAGGGGATGGTGCGCATAGGAAGGCTCCGGCCAGCCGAAGAGCGCTTGCAGCAGGCGATGAAGGGCGGTGGCCGGCCTGAGATCCTCCCCGCGGGTCACCAGCGTCACGCCCTGGACCGCGTCGTCATGGGTGACGCAGAGATGATAGCTCGCCGGCGCGTCCTTCCGGCCCAGCACCACATCCCCGAAGGCGGCCGGGTCGCAGGCGATGCGTATGCCTTCTTCCTCACAGGAGAGCGCCGGCACGGCCTGGCGCGCCTTCGCCATGTCCAGGCGGAGCGCGTAGGGAATGCCGGACGCGATGCGCGCCGCGCGCTCATCCTCACCGAGAAGGCGGCAGGTGCCCGGATAACGCGACGCGCCGTCGGGGTCTTGCGGCGCCTCGGCCGCCCCGGCCACCTCGCGGCGGATTTCCGCCCTCGTGCAGAAGCAGGGGTAGAGAAGCCCACG
>JASHVY010000642.1 GCA_030044345.1 Acetobacteraceae bacterium
AGGCGGAGGACAGGATCGCGCGACGATCCGTCAGGACCGAAGGGACCGCAATTCCCGTGACTTCACGGGGCATATTGGCGGCTCGGGCCGTCTCTGGCAACGGACCCGAACACGGCCGATCAGGTGAGGATTCGCCCGAGCGCGCGCCTGAACCGGGCCGGCGAGAGCGCGATGATCAAAAATCATCACGCTCTAAGGAGAAATCTCCTCGAGCCGCAGGTCGCGCGTGCCGATGCCGAATTGGGCGATGATCGCTGCCAGCACCAGGAAGGCACTGATGAGAATCATGGCCGCCAGCACGCCGAGATGCGGGATGAGCGGCGCGATGACGAAGAGGCCGATCCCTCCGCCAAGATGGCCGACGCCATCGACCAGCGCGAAGCCGGTCGTGCGCGCGCGCGTGGGATAGTTCTCGATCGACCAGGTATAGGCGATCGGCACCCAGAGATTGAAACCGAAGAAGATGATGATCGCGCCAAGAATGCCGAGCAGGACGATCGAGCCGGTGAGAGCGACGAGGACGCCGCCCAACAGCGTGATGGCGGCGGAGAGCGGCATCCATGATTTGCGCTCGAGATGCTCGCCGAAACCATAGGCGACGACAGCGCAAAGAAGGAAACCGAACGTGCCCATCGCGGTGATCAGCCCGGCCTCGGGCGGGGGATATCCAAGAGCGGCGAGCAGGGTCGTGAAGCCGGCGCCGAAGGAATAGAGGGTGACATAGGCAAAGAACCACATGCAGAAAAGCAGGATGGTGCGCCGGAGATAGACCGGGTTGCGGAGGATCGCCCGGAAGGGGAGCTCGTCGGCAATTTGTGACGCCGTGAAGGCCGGCACGGGACCGAGCGGCGCGATGGCGCGGGCCCGCGCTTCCATCTCCGTGATGACGACCTCGGCTTCATCGAGCCTTCCGCGCGCGATCAGCCAGCGCGGCGATTCCGGAAGCTGAAAGCGGAGAAGCACGCCGACCAGCGCAAGCAGGGCGCCGATCGCATACATCAGGCGCCATCCCTGATCGAAACCGGGAGACGCGAGCGCGAAGGGCAGGCCGAGCGGCAGCCTTGCGGGCGGCGTGGTGAGCCAGAGCCCGACCCAGATCCCGAGCATCGCGCCGAACGCGGAGAAGATGAAGATCATTGCGGTGTAGCGCGCGCGGCCGGCGCGCGGCGCCATCTCGCCGATATAGGTGTTGACGATGGCGAGGTCCGCCCCGACACCGACACCGGTGATCAGGCGCGCGATGACGAACCACGGATAGTTTCCGACGATTGCGGTGAGTCCCGAGCCGATACCGGTGAGGACCATCGTCACCAGCAGGAGATCCCGCCGGCCTAAACGATCCGCAAGCGGACTGAGGATGAGTGTCCCGATGACATAGCCAAGGAGATTGAGGAGCACGGGCAGGCCGATAGCGTTGGCGGCGTTTTGCGGCGTGCATCCCGGCACGAGCTGGGAACATGTCTCGATGAAAGAGACGTTGATGTCGAAAATATCATAGAAGGTGAACAGGAAACCGATGCCGATGATGCCCGCGAACAAGCGGGGCAAGGCCCAGACCGGAATCCTGTCGAGACGCGCGAGGAGGATCCCCGAGGGTTCGCTCTGTGTGTCCATTGTGACGCTGTTCGCCCCGTTTTCGCCAGGATCCCTTCCGATCAAGGGTCTGTTTGGATTTCGCAAGGAAACCTAGCCCTTGATCCGGATGTTCCGCAAGCTTTGGATCGGGGAATGAGGGCGCGGCCCCCTGCGCTGGAGATGGAGAGAAGCAGGCATGTCCGCGACACGATGGGCAAAGATCGTCATGACGGCAAGCATCGCGCTTTTTCTCGCGCTTGTCGCATTCGACAATATCACCGATTACGGATCGAATTTTGCGTTTGTCCGGCACGTGCTTTCCATGGACGCGACCTTTCCGCACAACGCGCTGATGTATCGCGCGATCACCGCGCCCGCGCTCTGGGCCCTCGCCTACCGGATCATCATCGCGACGGAAGGCGTGACCGCGGTTATTTTCGCGATCGGCGCCGTTTCGTTGTGGCGCCATCGCGACAGCCCCGCGTCCCGTTTCCAGCGTGCGAAGGAGCCGATCGTGCTCGGCGCGATGGTGAGCTTCCTGCTCTGGTTCACCGGCTTCACCATCATTGGTGGAGAGTGGTTCTCGATGTGGCAGTCACAGAAATGGAATGGCCAGCAGGAGGCCTTTCGCATCACGCTGACGCTGCTCGCCGTGCTGATCTTCGTCATGCAGCCGGAGCGCGAACCCGAGGAGAACGACACGAGGGCGCGCCGATGAGCGCCGGGCAGAGGGGCGCGGCCGCGCCCCGTTCCGCGCCCCGTTCCGCGCCCCGTTCCGCGCCCCGTTCCGCGCTATGATCAGGCCGGGCGCTTGCGGAATTTCTGCAGGCAGCGAAGCGAATCCGGCACCGGCTCGCCGGGATGGAGGCCGCGCCAGTTCGTGAGCGAGACCTCCCCCACATAGATATCGCCGTGGGAATCGACGGCAATGCCGTGCGGAGCATGGAATTCACCGAGGCCATTGCCCGCATGCAGGCCGCCGATGCGGGCGAGCCGCTTGCCGTTATGGTCGGTGATGGTGAGGCGCGGGCCGAGATTCGGAACCTCGAGATTGACCGCCATGCCCGGACCGAGCTCGCCGATATAGCAGACCGGGTGACGGCCCTGGGGCATATAGAGGCCGCAGGGACGATGGAGATTGTTCCATTGCGTCTCATAGCGGCCGCTGCCGTCGAACACCTGCACGCGATG
>JASHVY010000643.1 GCA_030044345.1 Acetobacteraceae bacterium
CCTCGGAAGGATTGATCGCGGTGCTGGAGAATGGCCAGCAGGCCGATGGCTCCATCCTGATCCCGCCGGCGCTCTGGCCTTATACGGGCGGGCTCGAACGGATCGGCCCGAGTCCTGGATAGTAGAGAGGCCCGGGATAGAGATGAGGACAGCGAAACCGGATCAGGCGGCTTGGTCGCTTCCCGCCGCAGACTCGATCCGGACGCCGAGCCGGCCCGCGAGGTCCTGGATGAGCTGCCATGCGACCCTTCCCGAGCGGGCGCCGCGCGTGACCGACCATTCCACCGCCTCGGCATGGAGAGCCTCGCGGGCGATGGGGAGATGGAAATGCCCGGCATAGGCATCGACCATCGCGAAGAATGTCTCCTGGTCGCAATTGTGAAAGCCGATCCAGAGGCCAAATCGATCCGATAACGAAACTTTTTCCTCGGTCGCCTCGGAAGGATTGATCGCGGTTGAGCGTTCGTTCTCGATCATCTCCCGCGGCATCAGGTGGCGCCGGTTCGAGGTCGCGTAGAAGAGGACGTTCGGCGGCCGCCCCTCGATCCCGCCATCGAGAATGGATTTGAGCGCCTTGTAGTCCGTGTCCTCGCGCTCGAAGGAGAGGTCGTCGCAGAAGACGAGGAAGCAGCGCGCGCTTTCACGCAGGAGGCCGAGCAGAAGCGGGAGAGAGGCGATATCCTCGCGATGGATCTCGACCAGGATCAGCCGGCCCTGGGAAAGGGTTTCGGGCGATGCGTTCGCTTCCGCGTGCGCCGCCTTGACGAGCGAGGATTTGCCCATCCCGCGCGCGCCCCAGAGCACGGCGTTGTTGGCCGGATAGCCGGTGGCGAAGCGGCGGGTATTGTCGCAAAGGATGCGGAGCTGCCGGTCGATCCCCTTGAGCAGCATGATATCCACCCGTGAGACCGCCGGCACCGGAGCGAGGCGTGGGGGGCGAGGGTGCCAGACGAAGGCATCGGCGGCGGCGAAGTCGGGCGGCGCCGGCGGCGGGGGCGCGAGGCGCTCCAGGGCCGCGGCGATCCGGCCCGCCACCTCGGTCAGGCATTGTTCCATGAGAAGGATCGGCCTCGGGGTTGACGCGAAGGGGCCGGACACTATGGTCCCGAACCCATCACCGCAACCCGGGTTTTCCCACATGCTGATCACTCCGGCCTACGCCCAGGCCGCCAACGGCAACATTCTCGGCTCGCTCGGCACGGCGACGCAGTTCCTGCCGCTCGTGCTGATTTTCGCGGTGTTCTACTTCCTATTGATCCGGCCACAGCAGACCAAGCAGCGCGAGCTCCGCCGCCAGCTCGCCGCGATCAAGCGCGGCGATCGGGTGGTCACTGCCGGGGGCATTCTCGGCACGGTCCAGCGCACGCGCGAGGGTTCGCAGGAGGTCGAGGTCGAGATCGCGCCGAACGTGCGTGTGCAGGTGATGCGCGACACCATCACCAGCGTCGTCAAGCCGCAGGCCGCGAACGACGCGAAGCCGGCGAGTGAAGCCAAGAGCAGTTGACCAGGAGCAATTGAAGCGCGGCAGATGAGAGACTGTTGAACGGAGGGTTTTCTTCCGGCTCCGTTCCTGCCGAAGCATGCGAACATGCCGAAGCCGACGACAGCATGGCCGTGCTGTCTTCAAGACGTTTTATAACGAGAACCATCGCGGGAACGCAAAATCGTTCTTTATAAGGAACGAATTGGCGTATGTGCCTTCGGCGCAAGCGATCGAGATGTGACCGGCTGAGATGCGCCCGCTTGAGATGTGACCAGCCAGACATTCGCACCGCGAACTGCAGGTTGAGGCCGGCGTCGGGTTTGGCGACCGCTGGATCAATGTGGCCTCTGGCGGAATTGGGGCGCCCGGCGAGCATGAAAGCCAAGACATTGATCGGGAAAACAAATCCCGAGCATGCTCTGAGCGCCCCCTTCCTTGACACCTCTCCGCTTGCCAAGGAGAAATTCATCCCTGCCTGATCGTAACAGATACGCTCATTGGAGTGGGCGCCCGAGAGCCTCCCTCCGGCGAGGGGTCGGGTTACACGGGACAGAGCGACAAGGCTTCGCTCTACATAACAACATAATATTGCGGAGGATGCGTTGATGAGAAAGCTGAGAGTGAGCGGGAATAACGGAGAACGGGGGCCCTCATCGAAAGGGCATGGCCGGCGGGCGCTGATGCAGGCCGCGGGGCTGGCGGCCGGCGCGATCGGGCTCGGGCTGCTCGACACGCCGAAAGTGTTTGCCGCCGCCTCCGGCAACGATTCGGTCGTGAGCTCGCTGCCTCAGGCCGTTCAGCAATATTACGAGCTGGCGACCACGACGCCGCTCGGGCCCAGCATCTACCGCGATTTCAAGCCGAAGAAGGAGCCGCCCTGGCTCATCGGCTATGCAAGCTCCTTCGGCGGCAATACCTGGCGGATCGGGGCGCGGACGCGGCTGCAGGAGGTTCTGCTGCCGAAATACAAGGCGGCGGGCCTGGTCTCGGATGTCGTCACCACCGAATCGAATCTGGTGATACCGAGGCAGATCCAGCAAATTCGCCAGCTCGTCGATCAGGGCTGCGATGCGATCATGACGATCGGCGCCGCGCACACCGCGCTCGACAGCGCCATCAAATACGCCCACGACCATGGCGTGCTGTTCGTTGCGATCCAGGGCGGCGTGGCCTCGCCCTATGCGTTGCAGATCAGCGGCAATTATGCGCTCTGTGGCAAGCTGCAAGGCCAGGCGCTGGGCAAGAAGATGGGCGGCAAGGGCAATGCGCTCATCGTTCAGGGCATTCCTCAGGCGCAGGCGAGCGATGATTTCCAAAGAGGCCATGAAGCCGGCCTGAAGGAATATCCGGACATCAAGATCATCGGGGCGGTGGCCGGCAACTGGGTCGATTCCGTGGCCAAGACCAAGGTGCTGCAATTCCTCGCGACCCACCCCGAGCCGCTGGGCGGCATCGCCACCCAGTCTCCCGGCGATCTCGGCACGCTCAGCGCGTTGCAGCAGACCGGAAGGGCGGTCGTGCCGATGACCCCGGGCG
>JASHVY010000644.1 GCA_030044345.1 Acetobacteraceae bacterium
CGATCACCGGCCCCGGAATGAGGTTAGTCCATTCGGTGAACCGGCCGGCCGGATCGCGGGCGAGGTACCAAGCCTGGAACCCTATATCGGGGTGACGGAGGAAGAGCGCCTCTCCTAATTTCGTGACGGATTCAATGTGAATCGGCAGCTCTCGCTCAGGGTCGTTCGGCACGTCCTCGCCGAAGGCGATGCCGCCCGAGCCGCAATTGGAATGATTCACCGCCACCAGATTCTTGATCCCGTGCAGTTTGATGGTGGTGGCGAAATTGTCCCAGAAGGTTTGCCGCCATGCCTCGGGGAAGAAGGACGCGGTGATGCCGACCGCGCCTCCGGCGATCGTGAACTGACTATATTGACTGCGCAGGCTGGTGGTGTGGCTCCCCGGCACGGGTCGGTTCATCCAGGAAGCGATGGGTGCCTGGATGCGCGGATCGAAGCAGGAAAGCAGCATGGCCTTGAAAACCGGCCGCGGTGGTGGCGCGGTCGTCCGGACGCGGGCGATTCGCCGTGCGGGCCGCTCCCCGCCAACTGCGTCGGCGCCAAGAAAAAGGCCGGGCGGAGGCATAGGTGTCATAGATGTACGGCAACAGCCGCAGAAAAAGAGTTGCGCGGTCATCGGCCTTTATCCGACGGGAACGAGCGGGATTTCGACAGTCTCTTCGAGCCTGTCCGCGCGCGCGGCGAGCGGACCGAGCGCGGCGGCGATGCCAAACGGCCCTGGCAAGGCGCCGCGGGGGAAGAGGCGCGTCACATGCCCCATCTTGCGGCCCGGCCGCGCCTCCTGCTTGCCGTAGAGATGGGGGATCAGGCCGGGCGCGGCGAGGATCTCGGGCCAGAGCGCCGTCTCCTCCGGGCCGACGAGATTCTTCATCACCGCGTCCGAATGGCGCGTGGGCAGCGGCAGGGGCAGGCCGGCCACCGCGCGGACGAATAGCTCGAACTGGCTCACCGGGCAGGCATCGATCGTCCAATGACCCGAATTGTGCGGCCGCGGCGCGATCTCGTTGACCAGCACGCCGCCATCGCGCGTGACGAACATCTCGACCGCGATCAGCCCGACGAGATCGAGCGCCTCGGCCACACGGAGCGCGATCGCTCGCGCCTCCTCCGCCGTCTCTTCGGTAATCGGCGCCGGGGCAAGCGTGAGGTCGAGGATGTGATGGCGATGGCGGTTCTCCACCACGTCGAAGGCAACCGCCCGCCCATCCTCCCCGCGCGCGGCAATCACGCTGATCTCGCAGGCGAAATCCACGAAGCCCTCGAGCACGAGCGGCTTCGGCGCGAGGCTCGCGAAGGCTTCATCGAGCGCCTGCGGGCCGGTGACCAGGCTCTGGCCCTTGCCATCATAGCCAAGCCGCGTCGTCTTCAGGACTGCGGGCAGGCCGAGCGCGGCGGCTGCGCGATCGAGATCGGCGCGACTCGCCACGCGCCGCCAGGGCGCGGTCGGCGCACCCGCGCCATTGAGGAAGGATTTTTCGGCAATCCGGTCCTGGCTGGTGCGGAGCACGGAGGGAGCCGGCCGCACGGGTTTCAGCGCCGCCAGCAGGTCGAGCCCGGCGGCGCTCACATTCTCGAACTCGAAGGTGATGACATCGACGGCGGAAGCGAATTCGGCGAGCGCCGCCGGGTCCTCATAATCTCCCAGGGTGACACCGGCGGAGACCTGGCCGGCCGGGCTCTCCGGCTCCGGGGTGAGGATATGGCAGCGATAGCCGAGCCGGGCGGCGGCGAGCGCAGCCATCCTTCCGAGCTGGCCGCCGCCGACAATGCCGATCGTCCGGTTGGGCGGCAGCGGAAAGACCGACGGGCGAGTCACGATGGGACAATCCCATCCGGCCCATCCTCCGGCAGAACCGGCACCGCCTCGGTCTGGGCGGTTCGCCAGGCATCGAGCCGGGCGGCGAGCGCCGGGTCCGCCAAAGCGAGGATCGCAGCGGCGAGCAGGGCCGCGTTCATCGCCCCGGCCTGTCCGATCGCGAGCGTGCCGACCGGCACCCCCGGCGGCATCTGGACGATCGAAAGCAGGCTGTCCATGCCCTTGAGCGCGGCGCTCTCCACCGGCACGCCGAGCACCGGCAGCGTGGTGAAGGCGGCGCACATCCCCGGCAGATGGGCGGCCCCGCCCGCGCCGGCGATGATCACCTGGATCCCCCGCCCGCGCGCCGCCTTGGCGTAGGAGGCGAGCCGGTCCGGCGTGCGGTGGGCGGAAACCACCCGTGCCTCGTAGGGGACCGCAAGTGCTGCGAGCGTCGTGGCGGCATGGCGCAACGTTGGCCAGTCGGAGCGGCTGCCCATGATGATGCCGACGCTCATGCCGCCTCAGGCGATGCTGTCGGGGATGAGCCGGCTCTCCAGCCGGGAAATCTCGTCCTTCAGCATCAGCTTGCGCTTCTTGAGCCGTTGGAGATGGAGCTGGTCACAGGCTGCCTCGGCGGAAAGGCGGGCAATGACCGTATCGAGATCCCGATGCTCGCTTCTCAGATCATGCAGCCGGCGCAGCAACGCGTCGTGGTCGGTCAACATGGCCGGTCCATACCATGGGCCTGACTGCAGCGCAGCGATTCCCGTGGCACCATCAAGGGTCTTTTTGCTAAATTTGCGGGTTCGAGCGGCCGCCTGCCCGGCCGGCGGCTGCGGCAGCACGGAAGGGGTGCCCATGAGCCTGCAGTCCCGCCTTTCCGCCTTGAAGGATCGTCATGCAAGCCTCGAGATGCGGATCACCGAAGAGGATCAACGCCCGCGTCCGGATGCCGAGACATTGGGCCGGCTCAAGCGTGAGAAGCTGCGCGTGAAGGAGGAGATGGAACGCCTGCGGAGCCAGGAAGAGGCAGGCGCCGAATAGCCACGCGCGAAATCTTTTCTCAGGCGGCTCTCAGGCGGCCTCGTCGGTTTCGGGCGGCGGGGGAGGCGGCACGGCCTGGCCCTCACGCGCCAGCCGCTCATTGGCGAGCGCCACCGCGTCGTTCAGGTCGCCCTGGCTGCAAAGCCCGAGAAAGACCGGATCACGCGGCTTGATATTGGCGCTGTTCCAGTGGGTGCGGTCGCGCACTTTCTGGATTGTCTCTTTTGTCGTGCCGAGCAGCTTGCTGATCTGGGCATCCGAAAGCTGTGGATGGTTGCGCAGAAGAAAGGCGATGGCATCGGGGCGGTCATTGCGTTTGGCAACCGGCGTGTAGTGGGACCCCGTGGTGCGCCGGGGCAGTGGATTGGCCGGCGCGAGCAGAGTGAGCCGCGCCTTCGGATCGGCCTCGCAGCGCTTGATCTCGGCCGCGGTCAACTGGCCGTTGGCAATCGGATCATAGCCGACAATGCCCTGCGCGACTTCGCCATCGGCAATCGCCTGCACTTCGAGAGGATGCATGCCGCAAAACTCGGCGATCTGCTCGAAGGTCAGCGCTGTCTTCTCGATCAGCCACACGGCGGTGGCCTTCGGCATCAGCGGCAGGGCCATGACACATTCCACATTGCAAGCAAAAGGGGGCAAACAAAAAAGCGGGTACGAACAAGACCGCGCCCACCATCACGGAAGGCTCGGGATATGCCCCGCGCCCACCTTGCGGGTCAATACGCAGCTCCGGACCGTACTCAACCCACCTGTTGATATAAGTGTTCTCGGCCTTGATGGGAGGGGCGAATGATCGATGATGACGAAACCCCGAAGAAACCGATTTCGCGCCTTATCCCGCCTCCGCTCGACCCGATGGGGCTGGCGGAGCTCACCGCCTACCGCGAGGAGCTTCGGTCCGAGATCACCCGTGTCGAGGCCGAGATGACCCGCAAACAGGGCCACCGCAACGCGGCGGATGCCTTTTTCCGCCGCCCGCCAGAAAGTTAAGCCAGAAAGTTAAGCGGAAAGCGCCGGGCGCCGCTTTCTCCGGAAACGCGTGCGGGATCGTTCCCTCAGACCACCAAGGCGGCGCGCTGGGAGGCGGCATGCGCCCAGGCGATGGCGGCATCCTCGTCGAACAGCTCGGCGAGCTTCTTCATCATCGTGCCGCCGAGCTCCTCGGCATCCACGATCGTCACCGCACGGCGGTAATAGCGGGTGACGTCATGGCCGATGCCGATCGCGATCAGTTCGACGAGATCGCGGTTCTCGATCTCGTGGATGACCTCGCGCAGATGCTTCTCGAGATAATTGCCGGGGTTGACGGAGAGGGTCGAATCATCGACCGGCGCGCCGTCGCTGATCACCATCAGGATCCGTCGGAACTCGGGCCGGGCGA
>JASHVY010000645.1 GCA_030044345.1 Acetobacteraceae bacterium
GCCCCGCGTCAGGCGCGCTCGCGGGCTACGATGGATGCGATCCTCGAGGCGGCGGCTCGCATTTTGGGTAAACGCGGCTGGGCGGGCCTCACGACCAATGCGGCTGCCGACATCGCCGGTGTCAGTATCGGCTCGCTTTATCAGTATTTCCCGAACAAGCTCGCGCTGGTCGAGGCCGTGCGTCAGCGGCATTTCGACGAGGTGCTGGCCGTGCTGCGCGCCGCGACAGACGATAAGGTGGCGCGGGCGCGTCGCATCGAGGCTCTGGTCGATGGCATGATCGCGGTGCACAGCCGATATCCGGCGGCTCACCGCGTCCTCCTGGAAGAGAGCCCACGCGGCAAAGACGCGCGAGGGACCCATGATCGTTTCGACGCGGAATGCCGGGATGCCTATGAAGCGCTCGTGAAAGCCAATTCGCACAGAACGACCGATGTCGGCATTGCCGCACAGGTGTTTGGGGGTGCCATCGCCGGCGCCGTTCACGAGGCTGCAAGGCAAGACACGCTGAGGTCGCCAATCTTGCGGGAAGAGATCATCAATCTCGTCAAATCATATCTCTCCAAGCCGAGGACGTCCGGCTCTGGAAAGCCTGTTTGAGAATGCGCCGTGGTGAGAAGATATCTCCAAGACGGGGCGCCACAGGCGCCGGACCGGTGCGGCTTTCGAGAACCGGAGTGGACGCCGCGCTTGCGCCTGCGCCGATCGCCCATGCCAGCGCCGGATCTTTAGCCATACCCGATCCTGGCAGCGATTCCGCCACCAGGGGAACGGCTCAACCGTTCGGGAGCAGGACAGTAAGCCGCGGCGAACCTGTCCATCCCCGACAGGTTTGATCGCACCCGGCGATGCACCGGGTGAACCGCGCTCGCCTTCGGTCACGAAACTGCCTCCGCCGGGCCGTGATGCCCTTTCCGGATCCCTCGGGAAAGGGCTATCGTCCACTCCAACCGGGTGTCGTCCGGGAAATATCGGCGAAAAGGAGTGGCAAAATGTCGAACCATTTTACCGGACTAAGCCTTGGCCCACCGCTCGGCGACCAAAGACTGGACCTATGCGATCTCTACGCGTTCCAGTCGCCCGCCGACCCGTCGCGAACGGTGATCATCCTGAACGCGAATCCAAATGCCGACGCGCTCCACCCCGACGCCATCTATCGGCTCAACATCGACAACGACGGTGACTTGCTGACGGATCTCGCGCTCAGCTACGTGTTTTCCAAGCCACAAAACGGCAAGCAGACTTTCAACGTGTTTCTGGCCAAAGGCGCACAGTCGCGTTCGGTCGAAGCGGTCGGGGAGAAGATCGTCGCCGATGCCGAGGTCTCATTCGGCACCAAGCCCAACCTCGTCAAGGCAGGCGACTACACATTCTTCGCCGGCAGCCGCAGCGACGCTTTCTTCTTCGATTTCGACGGCATCAAGAATCTGTTCGACATCAGGGGCAAGCGGAATTTCACCGAGCCCCACCTGGGCGGCAAATCACCCTGGACCGGCGTCGATTCGAATACCGAAGCCAACGTCTTCTCGACGGTGGTCGAGCTGCCGACGAGCGAACTCGCCCCGAAGCCCGAAATCCACATCTGGGGACGATGCAGCGTGCGGCAGGACGGCAAGCTGGTCCATGTCGATCGCGCGGGCCATCCGAGTGTCAGCAGCTTTTTCAACACCGATGACACGAAGCTGGAATATAACGCGAGCGAGCCGGTCAACGATCGCAAGCGCTGGCTCGATCAGTTCGTGCATCTGATGGGCCACACCGGAAATTACTCGCGCGAGGAAGCCATCGCCGCGATCGACGAAGAGCGCACGCTGCCCGATGTGCTGAGTTTCGATCCGTCGAAGCCCGCGAAATATCCCAACGGTCGCGTCTTCACCGACGACGTGATCAATTACCGTCTCGCGTTCCTCACGAAGGGCGAATGCCCTCCCACCGGCTTGAAGCCGCACACCGACATTCTCAAGCAATTCCCGTACATCGGCACGCCGCATCAGAAGAAAAGCTAGATCAAATGCCCGCCCGAGACGGATCCCCTCCGATCTCGGGCAGTGCTTGACGCATCGGGCCGGGCTCAGCCGTCCTCGCGGGGGATGATCAGTCGCCCCCGGCAGCCGTAACTTCTTTGTCCGGATCGAGCGTGTCTGCGGCTTCGCACGGCCCACCACGATCCGCGAACTCCTCCCGCGCGCAGGGCAGCGCCTCGGCCGCGCGGGCGCGGCGCTGCGCGCGACCTGGCGCGACCTCAACGGCGACAATTTGACGATCCTCGAGACGAAGAACGGCCGCGTCCGCACCATCCGTGTGCCGCACGCCGCACCCCCGACCCGAAGCAAGGACGAGCGATTGTTTCCCTCTCTCCCGCTCGATTCGGGCGCGCTCGCCAGCCTGTGGCAATGGACGCGCCGCGATCTACCAACCGCCGCGCAATTCCGGATCCACGACCTCAGACACGCCTGCGCGACCGCCGAGATCCGCAATGACCGCGACATCTCGGTCACAGTTCCGTCAAGGTGACGGAAATCGATCTCGGCTTCCGCCCGGCCGCGCGGCAGGTGACACAAAACCTGACACAACGGTCTCCGAAAACGGGCCGAAAACCGAACCGGAAAGACAATGA
>JASHVY010000065.1 GCA_030044345.1 Acetobacteraceae bacterium
GAGTGCCGGCAGCGATTCCTCAAGCTGGAGGTAACCAATGACGCCAACAGCCTGGGCGCGAACTTCGGCGTCCTCATCCCGAAGGGCTTGGATTGCCGGGTTTAGCGCATCGCCGCGCCGTAGCTCCTTCAATGCGCGCAAAGCTGCTCGCCGCACGAACGGCCGAAAGTCGGCCACGCATGGCAGGATCGCGTCGGCGGCGCTGGCATCGCGGTACTGGGCAAGGCTGTCGGCGGCGGCTTGGACAACGCCCGGCTCCGCATCGGCCAGCGCACCGCAGAGGGCGCGCGCCGCATCGAGGCCATCGAACTCGCCGAGAGCGATCGCCGCCTGCAGCCGCACTTCTTGCGCAGTATCGCGCAAAGCTGTGGCCAAATGAGGGATCGCCGCTGGATCGGCGGTTTCGGTAAGCGCCATCACCGCCACGCGGCGTGCGCCCGGGTCGGAATCGGCAAGTCGAGCCGCAATGGTTTCCACGTCGTCGACTTCGTCGAACGGCTCGAAAGCGTTCATCGCTCGCTACCGCAGCAAATAGGGAATGTTGACCTTGACAGCACCGGTCGGACAGTCAGCCTCGCACGGCATGCAATACCAGCATTCGTCGTATTTCATGTAGGCCTTGCCCGTCAGCTCGCTGATGCGTAGAACATCAAGCGGGCAGACATCAACACAGACCGTGCAGCCTTTGTCGGCGATGCATTTGTCCGCGTCGATGACGACCGGGACCGTGGTGGGCGTATTGGCGATGGGCATGGTGCAATCTTTCGTTCGGAATCAGGCGGGCCGGCGCAGGCGCTGCTTGTCGTAGGCCGAGCGTTCCTCGTTACCGATCGGCACGATATAGGGTGCTACCGGCCGCCTTTCGCAGATCGCCACACCATCGACCTTGCGCAACAGTGTGTGGCAGAGCCAGTTTTCGTTGTCTCGCTCGGGGTACTCGACTCGGTAGTGATAAAGGCCCCAGCGGCTCTCGGTGCGAAACAGCGAGGCGCAGACCGCCATCTCGGCACAGTCGAGAATCGACGACGCTTCCATCGCCCGCATCAGTTCGTGCGCATCGCGTGCCAGCATTGCCGTATCGAGGTCCTCGCGCACTTCGGCGAAGCGATCCGCGGCGATCTCGTATTTGCGAGTGATCTTGGGCGGCTGCAGGTAGTCATTCACCAGTCGCCGCGTCTTGTACTCGATCTGGTTCGGCGGAATGCCGTCCTCGCGCTTGAGCGGCGCCAACACGCGCTCACGCTCGGCAGTCACGTCGGCCGGATCGTAATCTACGAGACTGGTCTCGGCGGCGAAGTCGATCGCGTGTTCCCCGGCGACAGCGCCATTGGTGAAGGCACCGAGCATGTAGTTGTGCGGTACGTTGGCCATGTCTCCGGCGGCATAAAGACCCGGAATCGTCGTGCGCCCGAACTCGTCGACGAAGACGCCGGAAGCGCTGTGACCAGAGCAGAAGCCAATCTCCGATACGTGCATCTCGATCATTTGGTGCCGATAGTCTGTGCTCCGGCCGGCATGGAAGCGGCCACGCGTCGGCCGCTCGACGCGATGGAGAATGCTTTCGATCTCGCCGATGGTCTCGTCCGCCAAATGATCGAGCTTGAGGAATACCGGCCCCCTGCCCGATTGTAGCTCGCGGTGGAATTCAAGCATCATCTGGCCCGACCAGTAGTCACACTCGATGAAGCGCATGCCCTCGTTGTTGGCGGTATAGCCGCCGAACGGACCGGCGACATAGGCGCAGGCGGGTCCGTTGTAGTCCTTGATGAGCGGATTGATCTGGAAGCACTCGAGGTTGGCGAGCGCGGCACCGGCGTGATAGGCCATAGCGTAACCGTCACCGGCGTTGGCTGCGTTCTCGTAGGTACCGTACAGATAGCCCGAATGCGGCAGGCCCAAACGGCCGGCGGCACCCATACACAAGATCACCGCTTTGGCGCGTACGACCAGGAATTCGCTGGTGCGCGTGTTGACCGCAATGACGCCGGCGATTCGACCGTCACGTCCCGTCAACAGCCGTGTCGCCATATAGCGATTCGAGATCAGCATCTGGACGCGTCGGAGCTGGCGATAGAGCGCCTTCTTGACGGTATCGCCGTTCGGCATCGGTAGCACATAAGTGCCGATGTGATGGACCTTCTTGACATCGAAATCGCCCTTCTGATCCTTCTGGAAGCGGATGCCGAAACGGTCGAGCTCCTGGATGATCTCAAAGCAACGTTGGGCGTATTTGTAGACCGGCGCCTGGTCGCAGATGCCGTCGTTGGCAATGGTGATTTCCTTGGTGTACTGCTCTGGCGTCGAATGGCCGGGAATCACGGCATTGTTGAGGCCATCCATGCCCATGCAAATCGCGCCCGAGCGCTTGACGTTTGCCTTCTCAAGCAGGATCACCCGCGATTCGGGGTTCTTGACCTTAGCCTTGTAGGCCGCCATCGGCCCGGCGGTGCCGCCGCCGATGACCAAAACATCGCACTCAACCGCGGAAATTCCGCCAGGAATATCGCCCGTCATTGCTTCCCCTATCAATCGCTGCCCCATGCAGGGAACGGTGCTGCCGAACTTGACGCGACCGATCGGTGTTGTCCGTCAAGCAATTGCTCAAGCGACTCCGCCCCGTGACGTTATCCGTATCGAGCCCTGAAAACAGGCAACTAATTGACAGACCGCCCAACACCATGACCGCACTATAAGTCATATCAAAGCAGGGAGACCGATCAGGGTGACGGCGGCGGTATCAGGTGATGCATGGAGTTGGTCGGCTGAACGCGGCAGTCTCGAATCCGCGACGCTTGCTGCGCTCTACCGGTCCGGTACGCTGAGGCCGGCCGATATGGTGCGTTCGGTGTATGCCCGCGTGCGCGCCTCTACCGCGAACGGCATCTGGATCACGCTGACGCCCGAAGCTGAAGCCTTAGAAGCCGTCGCGGCACTGGAGGCGCGCGCTCAGCCCCGGCTCGGACCCGATCAGATGCCACTTTACGGCTTGCCCTTTGCCGTCAAAGACAACATCGATACAGCCAGCCTGCCGACGACGGCCGCCTGTCCTGATTTCAGCTATACGCCGGCGCAGTCCGCGCCGGCTGTGGCGGCTTGCCAGGCGGCTGGTGCGATCCTCATCGGCAAGACCAACCTCGACCAATTCGCAACCGGATTGGTCGGCACGCGCTCGCCCTATGGGTCGTGTAGCTCCGCCTTCGATGCCCGTTACATTTCCGGTGGCTCGAGCTCGCGTTCGGCGGTGTCGGTCGCACGCCAGATGGTCAGTTTCGCTCTCGGCACCGATACCGGCGGTTCGGGGCGCATTCCGGCCGGATACAACGACGTTGTCGGACTCAAGCCAACACGCGGGCTGGTGAGCACGACGGGTCTCGTTCCAGCATGCCGTTCGCTCGACTGCGTATCGGTATTCGCCTCGCGCGCCGCCGATACCCAAACGGTTCTCCAGGTGATGCGCGGTTCTGATGACATGAACGCGTTCTCACGGTCGGATGCCAAAACTGCGGACTTGGGCGCACCCTGGTCGCCGCATCGCAAGTTTCGCTTCGGCGTTTTAGCGACACGAGAACAGGAGTTCTTCGGTCATGATGAAAGTGCCGAAGCATACAACGATGCGATCGATAGGTTTGTCAAGCTCGGGGGCAGTCCTGTTGCGATCGACTTCGCACCCTTTCGCGATGCCGGCCGGCTTCTATTCGATGGGCCGTGGATTGCGGAGCGCTACGCCGATCTCTCGGCCTTTGTCCAAGCGCATCCTGATAGCCTCCTGCCGATCACCCGACAGATCCTCGCAACTGGCACGCACATATCTGGCCCCGACGTATTCCGAGCACAACATCAGCTCAAAAGCCTCGCTCGCAATGCCTGGCATCAATTGACCGAGTTGGCTTTCTTCGTGGTGCCGACCGCCCCGCGTCCCTATACCCTCGACGAGGTCTCCGCCGATCCGATTGGAATCAATACTGCGATCGGCCACTACTCCTACTTCGTCAACTTGCTCGATCTCTGCGCCATCGCGGTGCCGAATGGCCGCCTGACGAACGGGATGCCGACAGGAATCACGGTGATCGCACCGGCGCTCTCTGACCACACGCTGATCTCGATTGCGACAATTTTTCACGATCACGCCAATGTGCGGCACGGCACCTAACGGATCGCGTGGGTAGCAATTATGCGAAGGCACACCCTCACAGCAACTGATTTCGGTATGTCAAAAGGCAGTGAATTGCTTTTGCATCGCAACATGTGGTGAGCGCCGCCCTCTCATGTGGTAGAAACGCTGGTTTTCAGGGGAATACGACTATGAAATCTGGGTTTATATCGATAGCTGTTGTGATCACGCTGTTGGCAACAAATGTCAGCGCACCCTCGGGGCATGCAGCGGAAACAATGCATGCTCACCTGGCACAGAACCTGTCGCCGATTTCTGGTATCATCATAATCGCAGAAAGAGAAGGCTTCTTCGCCAAGCGCGGACTCGACATCAGCGTCAGCAACTTCACCACCGGCAAGCAATGCCTCGATACCGTGATGGGTGGCGCCGCCGACATTGCGACGACGGCGGAAATGCCATTCACGGCTGCTATGCTTGCAGACCAACCGGTCGCATTCCTCGCCCGCATGGAATATTCCGACGACAATATGCTCACGTTGAAGGCGACGCACATCAACACGTTTGCCGATCTGAAGGGTAAGCGGATCGGCTATACCGCCGGCACTGGTAGCGAGATCACCACGGACTTGATGCTCGCAAAAGCTCGGTTGACGCCGGCCGACGTTACGATGGTCAACTTGCGCCCCGAAGATATGGTTTCCGCGCTCGCCACAGACAGCATCGACGCCTACGACACGTGGGAGCCGCATATATACGATGGCAAGAAGGCGCTCGGACTCAAGGTCAAGGAGCTCAGTGCCGCGGGTATCTATTCGGAAACCTTCAACATCGCAGTTACGCAGAGGTATCTCAAGACCCATGCGAAACTGTTGGAGAGATTCCTCGCCGCGATGATCGATGCTGAAGCTTGGATGAAAACACATCGTTCGACCGCAATTATGGACGTCGCCGACATGGTGGGTATGAAGCCGGCAGACCTGGCGCCGATCTGGAACAACTATATCTATCACGTAGAGTTGGACCAGAAGGAGATCGGCATCCTCATGCTGAGTGCGGCCTGGCGCCTCAAGACAGGCAATCATCCCGTCGGCGTGACGAGGATGCCAGATCTGGCCAAGTTCGTCTTCCCTGCGCCGTTGCGTGCGGTCGCGCCCGGCCGCGTGACGCTAGCCTCTGGTTGGAATTTCTCCTCGCGCTAACATCCGTCGCGTTTGATAGGTGCGTATGGTGGCCTTTGTGCCTACAACCAGAGCCGGCCTATACCGATCGTTGCGGATCATATCGATACCGCTTTTCTTCGCCATTTGGGAACTCGTTTCACACTCGGGTATCGTGAACGAGTTTCTCTTCCCGCCGCCGTCGGTGGTTGCAGAGGCGCTTTTCGAGTGGGCCGTACACGGTCACCTCTTGCTCGATGTCGGGATGAGCATATCGCGCGTCGTGGTCGGCTACATCCTCGGCGCGACTTTGGGAGTGGCGATCGGCATCGCAACCGCGCGCTATCCAGCGCTATCGAGTCTGCTGACGCCGATCTTTCAGGTCTTGCGGCCGATACCGCCGATCGCGCTGGTACCGATCGTTATCCTCTGGCTCGGCCTCAACGAATCCGGCAAGTATTTCCTCATCCTTTGGGCGGTCTTTTTCACGGTGTGGATCGCTACACATTTCGGCGTGCAGCGGGTCGATCCGCTGTTGATCCGCGCCGCACAAGCTTTGGGCACGCCAGAGCACCGCATGCTTCGTGAGATGCTTTTACCGGGCGCGTTGCCATACGTCTTCGTCGGCTTGCGAACCTCGCTGAGCGTGGCATTTTACACGCTGGTCGCCGCCGAGTTGGCCGGTGCATTTGCCGGCGTGGCCTACCGCATCGACATCGCGCACGAGAATCTGCGCATTGGTCTGATGATGGCGGGCCTCGTCGTTTTGGGCCTGATTTCCGCTGGCCTCGATCTTGCCTTCGAGGGATGGGCGCGGCATGTGATGCGGTGGCGCTGATGCCGGCTCCACCCGTCACCGTACCCCGCGCGACGTTGGCGGCGGACGCGTCTTGCCGCGTCGGCTATGATCTGGCGCCGGCACGCGGCGCTATCGAGATCAACAACCTGAGCATCATTTTCGGCCAACCCGGCAAGGAATTTCTTGCTATCGATCGCGTGTCATTCGCCATCAAACCGGGCGAATTTATTTGCATCGTCGGGCCGTCCGGTTGCGGAAAATCCACGATTCTGAACATGGTCGCCGGATTCGAGCGGCCGACCGAGGGTTCGGTGACACTCGACGGCGTGGCCATTACCAAGCCTGGGGCCGACCGCGGCATGGTGTTTCAGCAGCCCAGTCTCTTTCCCTGGAAAACTGTCCGCGCCAATGTCGCCTACGGCCCACGAATGGCGGGCCTCTTGGACCGGGATGCTTATTGTCTCGCCGACCAGTATCTCGAGATGGTCGGCCTGGCGCAATTTGCGGGTAATTATCCGAAGACCTTGTCGGGCGGCATGCAACAACGGGTTGCCATCGCCCGCGCGTTGGTCAATCGACCGAGTGTGCTGCTTATGGACGAACCGTTCGGCGCGCTGGATGCGCAGACACGGGCCATGATGCAGGAAACGTTGTTACGGATTTGGGCGGATAACAAGACCACGGTCATCTTCGTCACGCATGACATCGACGAAGCGATCTTCCCCGGCGATCGCATTCTGGTGATGAGCGCTTCGCCGGGGCGCGTCGTCCTCGATATTCCGGTTACGCTGCGGCGTCCGCGTTCTACAGACATCAGCCTCGATCGTCTGTTTCTGTCGATCAAGAAACGCTGCCTTGAAATCATCCGCCGCGAAATTCTGTCGGCGTTCGAGCGTCAGGCGCAAGCATCGGAGTCGAACCATAGCTGAACTGTACGAGGTCTCTGCCTTGGCTCTCGCATCGCTGTTAATCAGGGCCTTCCGCAATCTTGGTGTCAACCGGCTTGCGAATTTCTTATAACCGTGGTCATAGGAATTTTGCATACCGAAGAACAGTGCCCGCTCCACGAGCCACTTTTCTCCGCGATCGGGCGCTAGCTCCAGGCATGAAGCGGCGGATGAACGCCATTAAGGAAGTAATTGCCAAGAATCGCATATTTCCAGCGCACCGGGTCATGCAGTGTATGAGTGCGGGCATTGCGCCAATGACGATCGAGATTGTGCTCGGCAAGCGTCGAGCGCGTGCCGGCGAGTTCGAAGAGCTTATTGGTTGCGGCGATAGCGGTCTCTGTGCTGAGCACCTTGGCGGCTGCGACCGCGATCTGCGCGTGCGCAACGGTCTCGGCATCGGGCTCAGCCACCGCCCGATCGACCGCGAGGCCGGCTTGGTCGAGCAGGGCCTGGGTCGCCAGAAGCTTAAGCTTGAGGTCACCAATCGCCTGGATCGTGTAGGGGTCTTGCCAGGCGTTCTCCAGACCGCTGTCGATCCAGGGGCGCGATGACTTGCGGACGAAGGCAATCGTATCCTCGATCGCCACATGCGCGATCCCTGTATCCACCGCCGCCTGGATGATCTGGAAGATCGCGCCGTCAGCAGTTGGGCGTTCATAGCCTTTGTACCCGGGCACAAGATGCGTCTTCGGTACGCGGACGTTTTCGAGTAGTACAGTACCACTCAGTGTCGTGCGCTGACCGAAGCTCGACCAGTCGTCGATCACCGAAAGCCCGGGCGCATCGCGGTCGGCGATCGCGTACCAGGCGCGTCCCTCGCTATCCAGCGCGACGATCGGCACCAGATGAGCGAGCAAAGCGCCGGTCGCGTAGAATTTCTTGCCGTTGACGATCACGTGGTCACCGGCGTCAGCAAATTTTGTCTCGAAATCTGCAGCCCGCTTCGAGCCGAATTCGGAGAAGGCGTTGCCGAACCGTGTGCCGCGTAGCACCTCGCCAAACAGCAGGCGCTTCTGCGCCTCATCCGAGACGGTACGGATCGCCGCGACGACCCCGAGATGATTCTGCGGAATCTGGCCGAGCGACGGATCAGCCGCCGATATGATCTCGATTGTCTTGCTCAGCGTGACATAGGAGAGCTCAGGACCGCCATAAGCCTTGGGAACATTGATCGACCAAAGGCCGCTTTGCGAGAAGGCGTCGAGCTCGGCGATGGGCCAGATGCGCTCACGATCGCGCGTAGCCGCACCGGCAGCGAAATCGTGGGCAAGGCGCTCGGCGATTTCGATCGCCTCGGCATCGCTTCGGATGACATGGGCAGGGGCGAGCGGCCGTCTTACACCGGGTACGGCGGATCCGGATTGCGGCGTGTCGCCACGTTGCTCGGACTTGGGGGGAATAACCGTCATGGCTTAGTCCTCATGCTCACGTTGAGACGGGTTGGATATTGGCGCGGCCGAGGCCAAGATAGGCAGCGCGGATATCGTCTTTGCTGCGAAGCACCTCAGCGGTGCCGGCCGCCGCGACGATGCCGTTCTCCAGCACGACGCCGCGATGCGCATGGCGGAGAGCGACCGCCGCATTCTGCTCGGCGATCAGGATCGCAAGGCCCTCATCGCGGTTGAGACGCGCGAGGCGGCCGAAAATCTCGGCAACCACAATGGGCGCAAGGCCCATTGACGGTTCATCGAGCAGCAGAAGGCGTGGTCGCGCCATGAGAGCACGGCCGATCGCGATCATCTGCTGCTGTCCACCGGAGAGCAGGCCAGCGGCAACACGCCGCTTCTCCGCAATCACGGGGAAGAGAGCATAGACGTGCTCGAGATCACGCCGTGTCTCGAGCCGGGAACTGCCGCGTCCAAGGGCGCCGGTAAGGAGATTGTCCTCCGCCGAGAGGTGCCGGAAGCAATGCCGCCCCTCGAGCACCTGCGCCAAGCCACGGCGGACCAGGCGGCTCGTGCTCGATCCCGCGACTGACGTCCCGTCGTAGAGAATACGGCCGTGCGTGACGCGGCCACGCTGGGCATGCAGGATGTTGGAGACGGCGCGGAGCAGCGAAGACTTGCCCGCGCCGTTTGCACCAAGCAGCGCCACGACCTCCCCTGGGTGCACGAGGAGCGAGACGCGGCGTACGGCGAAGATCGCCTCGTCATAGGCTATCTCGACATCCTCGGCTGCCAGCAGGGGGGCGTGGCTCATTGGCGTGATCCGCTCAGTTCGCAGCGAATTGCGGCTTGCTGCAGTCGCGCGGCGTGATACCGTTCTCGGCTGCATACTTGTTCGCCGAGGCGACAATGATTGGGCGCAGCAATGCCCAATCTGGCGCAATCCAGTCGCTGATCCGGTGCCAGGAGGAACCATTCCATTGCTGGAATGTAACGAACCCGTGGCCCTCGTGATCGGCGCAGGTGACGTCGATCGAATGGAACAAGCCAGTGGCTCCGAGTTGGGCAACGCGCCCGGGATCGAGGTCGAGATGCTCGAAGCCCCATTGCATCTCCGGGCCGGTCAGCGTGTGGTCGCCGAATTTCGCTTGAGCGATGCGCACGGCTTCGACATTGAGAATGCCATTCACGACGCCAAGATTGTAGTAGACGCTGCCAATGCGGGACTTATCCGCCATATCGCCACGGCCGGCACCGTACACGATCTTCACGATCTGCCGGATCACCGTATACTGCGTGCCGGTTGCCTGTGTGGTGAGCGCAATATAGCCCTTGGCGGCGTCACCGGCAGGACGCGCATCTTCCTCGGAATTGCTCCACACATTGCCGATGATGTGATCGGCGGGGAAGCCGGTGTCCTGTGCAGTCTTCAGAGCCACCGGATTCATGACGCCCCAGCCGCGCAGCACGACGTAATCCGGATGTATGCGCCGAATCTGCAACCATTGCGATTCCTGCTCGGTGCCTGGATCTGGCACCTCGATCTGCTCCAGCTTGAAGCCAAACTTTTTCGACAATAGCTGGTAGATCGGAATCGTCTCTTTGCCGTAGGGCGAGCCGTGATAGAGGACCACGATGGACTTACCGACGAGCTTGTCAGGACCGCCAACGCGCGTCGCGATGAAGTTTATGATCGCGGAGCTTTCGCTGTACGGGTTCATCAGCAACGGAAAAACATAGGGAAAGACGGCCCCGTCGGTAGAATCGGTTCGGCCGTGGTCGATGGTGATGAGTGGAACCTTATCCGCCGTGATGCCGGGAATCATCGCGTAGGCGATACCGACGCTGAGCGGATTCCAGGCCGAAGGCGGAGGAACATGGTTCTTCATGCGCTCATAGCATTCGACGCCGCGCTCGACGATGTATTGCGTCTCGCACTCATCCCAGGTGAGTTTGACGCCGTTCACGCCCCCGTCGCGCGCGTTGATGAGGGTCATATAGTCGATGAAGCCGCCGAAAAATCCGGTTCCACCGGCAGCATAGGGCCCGACACGGTAGCTTTGAAGCGGGAAATATTGCTGCTGAGGAACAGAATTTTGCGCCTTCGCCGATGATGGCGTAAGGCTTCCGGCCAATGCCGTCGCAAGGCCGGCGAGTGCAAGAAATCGAACGATGCTCATCATGAACTCCTTGAGAAGGCTTGGGAAGGGAGGAGAATGCGCACGCGAGTGAATAGCGCGGAGAGGCCTTCCGGCTCCGCGCGCAGGAAGGCGATGATGAGAACGCCGAGAATGATCTTCTCGACAATATCGACGAGGCCGGAATCGAAGGTCGCACCGAAGATCGCGTCTCCCAGGCGGGAGAGGACAAGCGGTAGAACCACGATGAAGGCCGCGCCAAGAAAAGCGCCGCGGATGCTGGCTAGGCCGCCGATGATGATGACGAAAAGAATTTCGAAGGAACGGTCGAGATCGAAGCCGTCGGGCTCGATTGTCCGCAGGTAGAGGAAGGCCCAGAGCGTGCCGGCGACGCCGATATAGAAACTGCTCACCACGCAAGCGAAAAGCTTGGTGCTCAGCACCTTGACGCCCAGGATGCGTGCGGCCGTTTCATTGTCGCGCACGGCGAGGAATTCTCGGCCAATGCGACTGTTCGCAAGACGAATGGCGACTGCAGTGAGGAAGGCAACGACTGCAAGACAAAAGAGATAGCGCCGCACGGATGTATTGATCGCGAGCGAGACGATCATGAGCGGCGGGGCCTCAACGACACCGGAAGTGTCGCCGCCCGAAAACCAGTTGAAAGTGTCGAGCGCCCATTGCACGACAAACTGCGCGGCAAGAGTGGCTATTGCGAGATAGAAACCGCGAAGCCGCAAGCTTGGCAACCCGAAGACCAGACCGAGCGCCGCAGTGAGCAGACCCGCGATCACGATCGCCGCAAGCAGAGGCAGGCCTGGCACACGGAGCAGAAGATTGTAGGTGCCGAAAGCGCCGATCGCCATGAAGGCCGCGCTGCCGAGCGACACCTGACCAGCATAGCCCGCAAGCAGATTGAGGCCGAGACCTGCGAGGCTGATTGCCAGAAACGGGGTAAGGACGGCATCGAACAGATAGTCCGACGGAACGAAGCCGAGCGCGATACCGATTGCGAGCGCCAAGGTGAAAGGCGCGAAGGCGTTGGCGGCAGGTTGGGCGGGAGATCTGGCCATGGTTCAGGCGCGCTCCACGCTGCGTTGGCCGAACAGCCCGGTGGGGCGGATGAGTAGAAAAACGAGCGCCACCGCGTAGGCGATCCACTCGTCGATACCGCCGCCGACATAGGGACCGATATAGACCTCGGCGAGCGTCTCGGTCAGGCCGATGAGCAAGCCGCCGACAATCGCACCGGGAATCGAATCGAAGCCTCCGAGGACGAGCACGGGAAAAGATTTCAGCACCACGAGCGAAAGCGAGAATTGCACGCCCGTGCGGGCTCCCCAGAGCAGGCCGGTAACCAAGGCGACGAAGCCGGCGACTGCCCAGACCGCTGCCCATATCACCGGCAGGCGAAGCCCGGTATTGAGTGCTGCATATTGGTCCTCGGCCGCTGCGCGGAAGGCCAATCCCAGCCGCGTGTAGCGGAAGAGCAGCGTAAGAACCACGACGAGCGTGCTCGCGACGCTCGCGCAGAAGAGATCGAACCGGCTGACAAGGATGTCCGGGATCGGCAGGGGCGTGTCCTTGATGCCAAGATCGAGTGCATGCACCTGCGTGCCCCACATGAGTTGGGCGGTGCCTTCAACCACGTAGGAGAGGCCGAGCGTCGCCATGAACAGCGTGATCGGCGGCTGGTTGACCAACGGGCGGAGGATGAACGCCTCCACCAGAATGCCGAGCACGATCATTGCGGCCAGCGTGATTAGGAACGCCAGCCAGAAGGCGAGGCCTGCCTCGTGCAGGCTGACGAAGGTGAGCGCCGCGAAAAGTACCATCGCGCCCTGGGCGAAATTCAGCACGCCGGAGGTCTTGTAGATCAGCACGAAGCCAATCGCGACCAGCGCGTACATCAGGCCGGCGAGCAGGCCGGCAATCGCCGTACCCGCGAAGAAGCCCCAATCCATGGCCCGTCTCCCTCAACCCGCCAGCGCGAATTCACGAGGCGGCGCGGCTCCGAGCGGCTCCTCGACCCCGAGATAGGCCTCGATCACTGCTTGATTCGTCTGCACCTCGGCGGGTGTGCCATGTGCGATGCGTACGCCGTGATCGAGTACGGTGACGCGGTCGGAAAGATCCATCACAACGCTCATGTCGTGCTCGACGAGTACAACGGTCGTTTGCCAATCCGTACGGGCTGCGCGAATGAAGCGGGACATCTCTGCCTTCTCGCCTGCAGTCATGCCGGCCATCGGTTCGTCGAGCAGCAGGATGCGCGGCTCGGCCACGAGCGCGCGGGCGAGCTCGACCCGTTTCTGCACGCCATAAGGAAGCGAGGCGACCGCACGATCGCGGAAACGAGCGAGATCGAGTTGCGCGATCACTGCCGCTACGGCGTCCGTCGCAGCCCGTGCTTCGCGCCGCGCGCGCGGCAGGCCGAGGATCTGTTCAAAGGCAGTCGCACGAGCCCGATGGGTAAGGCCGATCGCGATATTCCCGTCGACTGACAGTCCTTTGAAGAGCGCAATATTCTGGAACGTGCGGGCGACACCGAGAGTGGCAAGCTGCCCCGGCGGCACCGCGTCGAGCACAGCGTCACCGATGCGGATGGTACCCGCATCCGGCCGATAAAGACCGGAAATCACATTGATCAGGGAGCTCTTGCCCGCACCGTTCGGACCGATGACGCTATGGATCTCGCCAGCGCCGATGTCGAGAGCCACGTCGCTGAGTGCCGCGATTCCGCCGAATTGGAGCGTGATACCCCGTAACGACAAGACCGTGTTCATCGTTCCATTTCGCCCCATATGTGCGCTATGCGCGCTGCGCTCATTCGGCGGCGACCGCGAGAGGGCGCCCGGCCTCGAGTTCGCGTACCAGCGGGATCACATGCTTCCCAAAGAACTCGACTTCTTCCTGGAAATGCAGGAAGCCAAGCAGAATCAGATCGACGCCGGCATCCTTGAACCGGATAATGCGCTCGGCGATCTGCTGGGGTGTGCCGATCAGATTGGAGCGGAACCCATCATTATACTGCACCAAGTCCTCGAAACTGGATTTTGCCCAGTTCCCTTGCCCTTCCGGCGAGGCCTTGCCGGCATTCTTCACCTCGTGGGCAAAGGCGTTGACCGCTTCCGGATTGGCCTTTGCAATGATTTCGTCGAGCACGACACGGGCTTCACCTTCCGTCTGGCGGGCGATCGCGAAGGCATTGACCCCGATTTTGACCTTGTGGCCGTTGATAGCCGCCTTGGCGTGAATGTCGTCGACCTGTTTCTTGATCTCATCCGGCGTGTTACCATTGGTAAAGTACCAGTCGGAGACACGCGCGGCCATATCGCGCGCCGCACGCGAAGAGCCGCCCTGGAAGATCTCAGGCTGTGGATCGAGGGGTTTCGGCTTCAACGAGTAATTGTTGAAGCGGTAAAAATCGCCGCGGAAGGTGAAATCGTCCTGGCTCCAGATACCACGGAGCGCGCGGATGAACTCCTCGGAACGGCGATAGCGCTCGTCGTGGTCGAGCCAGGGCTCGCCGATCGCGGCGAATTCCCCGCGAAACCAGCCGCTCACGATGTTCACCGCGACACGGCTGTTGGTCAGATGGTTGATGGTCGCAATCTGCTTGGCCGCGAGAACGGGATTCCATGGGCCGGGCAGGATCGCGGCGATCACCTTGAGCCGTTCGGTTGCCGCCAGCAACGCATGGCTGAAGGAGACGGATTCGTGCTGAAATTCGGCGCCGTAGCCTGCAGTGAAGCGGATTTGGCTCAGCGCATAGTCGAACCCGCTTTGTTCGGCGATCTGCGCAAGCTTGCGATTGTAATCGACATCCCAGCTCGTGCGCTGTTCAATATTGCTGATGACGAGCCCGCCCGAGACATTGGGCACCCAGTAAGCAAATTTCACGGGCTCGCGGCCGACCTCGGGCCGCTCGGAATCGGTCTGGCTCATGATGGTCCTCCGGGTTAGGAAATCAGGAGACCGCGCCGGCATGCCGGCGATCGGCCTGGTGCCTGATCGCAGAGAAAAGTGACTCGCGGAGCGAGCACTTCTCGCCGCATCAATCGGGCGCTTGGACAAAGAG
>JASHVY010000646.1 GCA_030044345.1 Acetobacteraceae bacterium
GACATCATCGCCGCCGTCCACCAACTCGTCCTCGCATCGCGGCCGAGGCCGGCGAAATCGACGTCACCCACCCGCAGCCCGACGGCCAATGGATCTTCAGCCGAGAAGTGCTCGCCGGGCCAGCGGCGGAGATGCTCGCCTTGCGCGCCAGGACCAGATCCGCGAGAGCCGCAGGACAGCATTCGGATCAGAAAAACCTATTTGGTCCAACTGCATAGCGAGGTGGGTGTTGTGACGCAGGATTGTAGAAGTCCATCCATTCGGCGATCCCGGCGCGCGCCTCACGGCCATCCGCATAGCCAGCGAGATAAACGTTCTCGTATTTCAGCGACCGCCACAGCCGCTCGATGAACACGTTGTCGAGCCAGCGGCAGCGCCCGTCCGTCGAGATCCGGATGCCGACTGCGCTCAGCGTCTCGGTAAACGCCGCCGAGGTAAACTGCGTGCCCTGGCCGGTGTTGAAGATGTCCGGCTTGCCGAACCGAGCCAGGGCTTCCTCAAGCGCCGAGACGCAGAAGCTGGTATCCATCCATCGTGTTCGACAGCCACCACGCCAGCACCGCCCGGCTGTACCAGTCCATGATCGCGACCACGTACAGGAAGCCCCGGCCCATCGGCAGATAGGTGATATCGGCGCACCAGACCTGGTTCGGCCGTTCGATCACCAACTCACGAAGCAGGTACGGGTAGATCCGCTGTCCCGGCGCCGGCTTGCTGGTCCGCTGCCTCGGCCCGAGCGCCGCGATCCCCATCCGGCGCATCAGCCGTTGCACCCGCTTGCGGTTCACCGGCTCGCCACCAGCCGACAGCAGCGCCGCCATCCGGCGCGAGCCCAGAAACGGCCAGCGAGTTCGTCGATCCGCCGTATCAGTGCCAACTCGTTGTCGTTCGCTGGCCGCGGCCGCCGGCATACCCCCGAGCGCACGATCCCCAGCAACGCGCGCTGCCGACGGATCGACAGACCAGGATGATCACGATCGAGTTTCGCTCGCCGCTCCGGCACGCTCATCTTCCGGACCTCTTGCCCAAAAATTATTCTCCATCGTCAGTTGCCAGATCTTCGCGTGTAGCTTCTCAATCTCCCGCTGCCTCCGCTTCCTGCCCAACCTTCGCGTCGAACGCTCGCGCCGTCTGCTCCTGCAGTTGCTTCTTCCAGGCGTAAATCTGGTTCGGATGGACCTGATATCGTGCCGCCAGCTCGGCCACCGTTGCCTGCTCGCGCAGCGCTTCCAAGGCGATCTTCGCCTTCATCGCCGCGTCAATCTTCCGTCTCGTCTTGCTCATCTTCCGCTCCGTCCATCACGACAGAACGGACCAATTCCAACTTAGCCTCCGGTCCCAGTTTCCGGGTCCACCTCAGGGCTTCAAGTCTCATGAGACGGCGGACCACTTCTCTCGCGAGCATGATGAACTTCGTAATTTCCTTCGCTCCCGCCGCCATCACAACCAGATCATCTCCGCCTCACTCCGCCGCTCCCGCTTTACGAAAGCGGCTGCGATTGCGCTCAAGATCATGCAATCCGCCTGAGTGATTTCCCAGGCACACCGACGCCGTAAAACGCGTGGCGCGAAAGCTGACAGAATCGTCCAAATGCGGTATCTCCTTCGGGAACTGCCAGGCGTGCGCTCCAGCTCCAAGTCGAACCCTTCGACGAAAGGGGGCCACATAGGTGAAGAACCATATGGAATACAACATCAAGAGCACTCTGTCCGCGCCGATCGAGGAGCGTCAAGGCGCGGGGCGTCACGCCCGAAGCGATTTGGGGGGACAGAGAACGTTCATTGGAAAAGGGCCTCAGTCGATGCGATGCCATTTTCAGGATGATCGGCGCCAGTAGAGGCTTCACAATCCTTGACGTAGGGTGCGGTCCAGGATTCGCTTTGGGGTTTCTCGAGCAACAATACGGCATGCTTGCCGATCGGTATTGTGGTGTTGACGTGAGTGAGTTGCTCGTTGAAGAGGCGAGAAAGATCTGGCCAACCTACGAATTCTTGGTGCATGACATCATTACTGATCCCATGCCAGAGCGTGCGTTTGATTTTACCGCGCTCAATGGTGTGCTTACGGCCAAGTTCGCGTTCACGCAGGACGAAATGGAGGCGTTTGCTATGAACCTGCTTGAAGCTGCATGGCGATCAACCAAGATTGCTTTGTCATTCAACGCAATGAGTCCGTTTGTTGATTGGACGCGAGAAGACCTCTTTCATTGGCCCATCGAACGAACAGCGGCGTTCTGTACTTCGAAGCTCTCGCGTCATTTCAATATCGTGGCCGATTACGGATTGTACGAATATACGGTTCAGGTTTTTCGTGAGTCTCGTGCATCAACGGGAATCCCGAAGACGTGGATAGAGGTGTCGCAAGGGTCCTGTGCGACTATCTGAGCAAGATACCACCTCAAACCGGCGTGACTTCCGACGCTCAATGTACGCTTGCGGGGTTTCGAATGTAAGCGTCAGTTGATCGCCACTTTCCCTCAGTAGCCCACTCACTGGGAAGGTGGCGATCAACTGACGCTTACTTACAACACGCAATGGCCTAAGCTGAGCGAACCCAACCGAATACGAACCTCCGACTGCCCCCGCGCCGCCGAATGCACACACGTGGCAACAACAGCAGCCCGGTGGCCTCTGTGCGCCCAGACGCGCATTGGCTGGCGCATGGTCTCGATCCCCGGGCGTGTCAGTGACGCGCCATCCACGGCCCGCGCAGGATGCTCACGAATGGTGAGCCAAGCGGCCGTCTCATCTGGCCGCTTGATCGCGCCCAGGTTCTCAAAAGTCTCAGTTGACGACACCTTATGGCGACCCTCTTCGATCGGGCACGCTACGCGCCTTCTCGAGCTCGATTAGTAAGGCTCAGCGACTCCGGTAGCGATCGTCTGCACCGGATATTCGGACCGCGGACCCCAATGCGATTGGCCCACCAGCTCAGGCGGCGCGCCAATGATATCTCCCTCATCAGCAATCGAATCGTCGGCACAGAACTGGTTTCTCAGCGCAATCCTCCAGGTGCCATTCACCTTTTTCATCCAATATTCCTGCTCTACCGACGTGGGCGTCAGTATGCATGTTCCGATCGCTGCCTCCCAAATCTGTTTCTCGATCGGCGCGCCATTCGGCCGCTCCGGATGGACCGCAATGAACGCGTAGCCGGCCGCAACCCGCATGGTGTCGACGTGAAACACGATTGGTTTGCCGAACAGCTTCTCATAGATCGGGCGTACAGCGTTGAGCAGAGCAAGGCGATCAGGCGACCCCGGCTTCGGCGTCACGACATCGCTTCGGGTGACCTTTGGCGGAACCGGCAGGGGGGGAGGATTCAGGAGCTCGGTGAGCTGTTCCTTTGTCCACAGCATTATCGGTTGCGGGCACGACTCGAAGCCTGGATCACCGCGGCTGTCAATTGCAACCCAGTGGTTCACGTAGGTGCTCCAAATGAAATAGATCTGGATGTCGATGGGCGTGGTGCGCCCGGGGCAGCGCTTTCTGGCAAGGCTAAGAGCGTCGCCCTCAAGGGGCAGCAGCCGAAGCGCGAGAATGGCACGTCCGATATTCCCCCAGCTCACTCCATAATTCAGGACCTCGTAGCGCTCCTGGTCGAAGCGTTTGTTCACCGGCCAGTCGTAAAGAGCGAGCCAAGTCTCGATGAGCGCCCGGGCCGACGGACTATGATCGGTCGAGTTCATTGGCCGCGTGTTCGGCAGCGGGCCTATGATCTCGGCAGCTTGCCCAGCCTCAGAACGACACAAACCGAACAGACAGCTCAGGGCGGCGAGCCAAACGATTAAGCAAAGAAATTTCTTTGGTAGCATCAGCTGCTGCACTATCCTGCCGATCTGAAACAAAAACGATAGCAAAGAAGTGTTGAGCCCGCAAGGCGGAACCGGAGCACTCTTCTGTGTGCGCCGGAATGCAACGGCGAAGCAGGAGCCTCGACGAGTTCAAGTTCGATCGCATCAACGCCAATGACACGCTCCTTGTCGTCTGGCACTATAGCCTGCGCCTGCAATGCCTGCGCTACGGCTTCGTCGATCGCAACGTTCTCGGCAATCGTGACGCGGTAGACGCCTTGGTGCGCCCTCACGACACCAGCTCCCCCGAAATGTCTTTGAGGACGAGAAGCGGATCCCGGTTTCGCCGGCTGACCATATCTGCCACCGCCGGCGTCCGCACGCGCATCGGCGATCAGCGGCCTAGGCGAATCTCCGAACTGCTGCCCAGGCATCGGAAGCCAGCCGAACTGAAGCGCGCCGCCTGACTTGGCGTCTTTACCAAGTGCTCACCAATTGCCGCCCTTCCAAGGACTTGCTCCATCTTCATTGCACTGAATGTTCCAAGGGGATTCGGATGGGTCCCACAATCTATAGCTCCATAATGACACAGTTCGAATAGCTCCGCGAGCTTCGTATCGACGGCTGCAATTGCGGCCTTTATCTGGCCGACGTTAAAAGTCTTCATATCCGCTTTCACCTCTGCTTCACTTTGATGACGCATAATACATACGCTTTCCAGCAACAGAGCATAACAGATCATTCATGGGTAGATCGAATTAGAGGAAACGCTCGACAATTTGTCGAGCTCATGCGCGCTCGGCCGTCGCGCAGGCCTCGAGAGGCGCGACACATGGCACCTGCTCTTGCGCAGAGCTCTCATAGACAGTCTCCTGCACCAGATCGCGCTTGAACCCGTAGCGCGCGCCGGGCCGGTAACGCCGTCCTCCACGCTATTTCCCTGCCCCCTACGATGCGGCATAATTGCAACGTCG
>JASHVY010000647.1 GCA_030044345.1 Acetobacteraceae bacterium
TCCACCTACACCGCCTCGATCGTGACCTGGCCGGGCTCGGGCATCACGACGCTCAAGGGCGTCGCCGGCCACACGTTTGCGTACTCGGATCCGGACTCGACCTCCGGCCATCTCTTTCCGGCCTATGCGCTGAAGAAGGCCGGCATCGACCCCGACCACGGCATCAAGGCCTTCTATGCCGGCTCCCATACCGCGAGCTATGAGGCGATCCTCCACCACAAGGTCCAGGCAGGCGAGCTGAACAGCCAGCAGATCGCGCTCGCGGTCATCCAGAAGGACTATGATCCCAAGAACTTCATCACCCTCTGGCAGTCGAACCCGATCCCCATCGACCCCGTCACGATCTACGGCAAGCTCGACCCGGCGCTCGCGGCGAAGCTCACCGTCGTTCTGCAGCATCTCGATCTCGGCTCGCTCTCGCCGACCGATCTGAAGATTCTCGGCGCCGCCGGGGGCAAGCTCGCTCCGCAGACGGACAGCGCCTATGACGGCATCCGGGATCTGATCACCATCCTGCATATCGACCTCAACAAGCTCTCCTGATGAGCGAAGCGCTGATCGAGGCGCACAGCCTCTTCATGCGCTACCCGACCGGCAGGCTGGCGCTGGAAGGCGCCAGCCTCGCCGTCCGGCCGGGCGAATTCACCGTGGTTCTCGGCGCCAACGGCAGCGGCAAATCCACCCTGCTCCGCATCGTCGCCGGGATCATCAAGCCCACGGAGGGAACCGCGCGCATCGCCGGGCAGGAGATCACGCGCCTCACCGGCCGCGCGCTCGCCGATGCGCGGATGGCCGTCGGCATGGTCTTCCAGCACGCCAATCTGGTGAAGCGGAGAAGCGTGCTCGCCAATGTCCTCTGCGGCACGCTCGGCCGCCACCGCAATTTCGCAACCGCGCTCGGCATGCTGCCGAGGCAGGAGATTCCGTACGGCATGCACTGCCTCGCCAATGTCGGCTTGCAGGAATTCGCCGCGCAGCGCGCAGGCACGCTCTCGGGCGGCCAGGCGCAAAGGGCGGCGATCGCCCGCGCCCTCGCCCAGCGCCCGCGCGCCCTGCTCGCGGATGAACCGGTGGCGAGCCTCGACCCCGAGGCCACGAACCAGGTCATGCGCCTGCTCCGGCACGTCGCGGCGAACGAGGGCATGGCGGTGCTCTGCGTCCTCCATCAGCCGAATCTCGCGCGCCGCTATGCGGATCGGATCGTCGGCCTCCGTCGTGGCGTGGTCCGGTTTGCCGCCCCGCCGGACGAGGTCACCGATCCCGAGATCGATGCGCTCTATGAGGAGACGGCACGATGAACTCCGAAGTGAGCGAGCTCGTCCGCGCCGAGTCCATTGCCGCCCCGCCCATCCGCCGCCTGCGCGAAACCCGTTCCCCGGCCTGGACGCTGCTCTACATCATCCTGTTCCTGGTCATCGTCATCCAATCGGGCGTGGTGGTCGAGGCGCGGCCGCAGGACCTGCTCACCGGCGCGAGCGGAATGGCCGACATTCTCGCGCGCTCCTTCCCGCCCGATTTCTCGCAGTTCTGGCCGCAGCTCTGGCCCGCCTTCGAAACCGTGGATATCGCGATCTTCGGCACCGTGGTCGGCGTCATCATCGCCTTTCCGCTCGCGGTCCTCGCCGCGCGCAACACCACGCCCGCGCGCTTTTTCTACCATGGGGCCCGCGCCCTCATCGCCGTCTGCCGCTCGGTGCCGGATCTCGTCTGGGCGCTCCTCTTCGTCACCGCGGTCGGGCTCGGGCCTTTCCCCGGCGCGCTCGCCATCTCCGTCCATTCCGTCGGCATGCTCGGCCGGCTGCTGGCCGAGGTGATCGAGGATATGGACATGGGGCCGATCGAGGCGCTCGGGACCACCGGCGCCCGCCGCATGCAGATTTTCTCCCACGCGGTGGTGCCGACGGTGCTGCCTTCGCTCCTCGGCATCTCGCTCTATCGGCTCGATGAGAATATCCGCTCCTCGCTCATCCTCGGCTTCGTCGGCGCGGGCGGCATCGGGTTTCAGCTCTTGAGCGCCATGAATCTCTTTCAGTACCGCATCGTCTCGCTGCTGCTGATCATGATGTTCGTGCTCGTGATCGGCGCCGAGCGGCTGAGTGCCGCGCTCCGCAAGCGCATCGCCTGAACCAACCCCCCCTCTCCGGCCCGCCCTCCTTCATCGACCATGCCTCCGCCGGCATCGCGGGGAGGAGGGGAACGTGTCAGCCACGCCGCAGTGCAAAGAGTTCAAGGCGCCGATGGAAGGCCGGTTTTCCGGAGGGTTTCCGGGTGATGTCGGGCTCTTTCTCGAGCGGGAATGAACCTGCCATGGGCCGGCGCCGCGCAGCTCGTCCTCACCGCGCCCGGCAGGCTTGATCAAAATCAAATACCCGGCCGGCCATCCTTCGCATTGTCCCATTCTCCCACCCGGCGGAGGCGTGCATGGCCATCAGAACCATCCTTGCAGGCTTGAGCGGCGGCACCGCGAGCGCCGGAACGACCGAGCTCGCCTGCCGCTTCGCCGCCGCCTTCGGCGCCCATCTCGAAGCCCTGCATGTGCGGATGGACGTCACCGGCTTC
>JASHVY010000648.1 GCA_030044345.1 Acetobacteraceae bacterium
AACGGCGAGATTGCCGCCTTCGAAACCTTCACCCTGCGCCGCCCTCGCCGCGATTAGAGTTATGAACCCGACCGCCGGAATCTATTACAGCCGGGAAAGCGACGGTGGGATGAGGCACGCGGCCGCATCCGCGCCATGCTCGCGATGGAGTCTCACGTAGCCGGGGGAGGTGTTCCCCCGCCCCGGCAGACTCGATACTCAACTATCCGGCAGCGGAGTGACTATCAGCGTCCGGTTCACGAAGAAAGCCGCTGAGGGCGCGCCAGCGTGTTTCGTCCCCGCTGACGATCCGACTGAAGCGGCAGCCGTTCGCGAAGTCGATCTCCGGAAGCGCCCCTCAGACAGCGCCGGCCAGCGCCACGCCGAGCGCGGGGGCCGCCTTGCGCAGATCCCGATCGAGCGTGGCGAGCGGCAGGCTGCGCCGTTCGGCAAGCTCCAGATACGCCGCATCATACATCGAAAGCTTGAACCGCTCAGAAAGGCGAAGCGTCGTCGTCCAGGCGTGGCCGTTCGTGTCGGCATCGATCGTGATCGGCAACAACGCGAGCTCGTTGAGCGAGGCGTCGCGGTACCGCGCGTCGATCCGCCGCCGCCGGAGCGCGGTCTGAAAGCCGTTCGCGACCTCAAGCCGCCAGAGGCCCGGGACCAAGGCGCCCTCGCCTGCCACGCGATCGAGCAGTTCGTCGGTTGCCGGCGTGCCCTCGTCCACGAAATACCAAGCCAGCGTGAGCGAGGCGTCGATGACCATGCTCACCGGCGACCCTCGTCGATCAGCGCCTTGAGCTTGACCCCGCCGAGGGTGACACCCTGGCGCCGGGCCCGGATACGGGCCACCGCCGCGCGGGCCCGCTCGCGGTCGAATCCGGCTTCGGGCGGCACCAGTCGGGCAACCACCTTGCCGCGGCGGGTAATCTGCACTTCCTCTCCGTCCTCGACCCAGTCGAGCAGTTGGCCGAATCTCGTCTTCGCCTCGAAGGCGCCAATCTCCCGCATGGACCCACTCACAGTCTGGTCAACAGTCTAGTCTATTAGATCAGGGCGGGGGCGATCCTGTCCATGCCGTTAGGTGATTTTCGGAGTAGGGCACGAACTTTCGGCCCCTGCATCCCGAACACAGTGCTCGACCCGCGACGGTCCCCGCAAAGGAGCGCTTCTGGGATACCGCGCCTGACAGGGCAAACCTGCCCATCGGCACCCGCGGTTTGGGGCACTTTACCCACAAATTGCAATTTGTGGGTAAAGTGCTAGAAGACGATAAATCAGGAGGGTGGTGATGTCTGACCAGATACCGCTCCCCATTCAGACGATGTACGCGGAGCTCGTGGAGCGGGCCCATCTCGGAGGGATGGTAACCGACTTCGACCCCGCGGGCACCTTTGTGAAAAAAACGGCTGGAGACCGCGGCTACTGGTATTTCCGGTCGCCGATGACGAAGGGCGAACGGCACGACCGCTACGTTGGCCCGGACAGCCCTGAGCTGCAGAAGCGAATCGCCGAGCATCGCAGCGCCAAGGATGACTACAAGCAGCGCCGGGCCTTGGTTTCCGCACTGCTTCGGACAGGCATGCGCGGCCCTGACCGGAAGACAGGTCAAATCCTGGAGGCATTATCTACCGCCGGCGTGTTTCGCATGCGGACGGTCCTCGTCGGCACGGCTGCCTACCAAACGTACTCTGGCCTGCTCGGGGTCAAGCTGAGTAGGGCGGCGATCATGACAGATGACCTCGATCTCGCTCAGTTCAAAACCATCTCGGTCGCTGTCGCCGACCGAGTCGAGATTCCCCTCCTTGATATCCTACGGCGCGCGGACCCTGCCTTCGAGGCAGTCCCTGAGGTCTTCGCGCCAGGCGGGGTGTGCCGCTACGCGCTCGGCGACAAGTACCGAGTGGACCTCCTGACGCCGAGCCGTGGCCCTGACGACGAGTCGCCCGTATCGTTGCCTGCGCTTCAAACAGACGCTCAGCCGTTGCGCTATCTAGACTTCCTCATTGACCAGGAAGTACACGCGGCTGCGCTTTACGGGGCGGGCATCGCGATCAACGTTCCCGCGCCGGAGCGGTATTGCCTACACAAGCTCATTGTGAGCCGGCTTCGAGTGCAAATTCAGGAGAGCCAGGCTAAGGCTCGTAAAGATCTACAGCAAGCCGGCGAGCTACTGACGATACTCTGCGACCACCGCCCTTACGAGATTCGCGACTTATGGGACGAGTTGAATGAGCGCGGGCCGAAGTGGCGCGAGAGAGCGGCGGAGGCTGTCGGCCTGCTTGATACCGCAATGGGTTCGCCGATCGCGCGGGAAAAACTCGAGAAACTCGTCGGCAAAGTCACAGCCGCTCCTCGCATGCACGCCCCCAACCGATAGGACGCCGACCGCAGCCGCTCCAGCCCTGTATCCGCGCCGCAGGCGACCACTCTCGCCGATTCACCATCATGGGATCAAGGCGGCACCTGGCGCAGGATGTACAAGCAGCCTGCTTTCCTGGTAAAATCTGTGATCATAGGAGCAGATGCCGGGCTTGGGTCGGTGCAAGGGGCGTTTGAACACCCCCCGCCAAAGGGTAGCTCGCTTCTAACGGAGATGAAATTCGGCGATCAGAGACGGTCTGGCGGCCAGCAAGCGTTCGAGATGGCTTTCCAGCCACATCTCGATCTTAGGAATCTCGCCTGAGGCGTTATGGCGCTCGATACTGGACGGCGTCAGAGGTAAACCGGCCACTCGTCGCGATTACCGGAACGTCCACGCGCGGATCAGGCCAGAGCTTCGTTTGTTCCTTTGCTGAAGACGCATCCTGAACCGCAACATTTTTCGTCAACCAGTGCCTGCACTGGAGAATGACGCGCTGCCGACTCGTGCCAGACAAGCCATCGACTGGGTCGTGGTGTGCATGCACCAGGCCGCCATCTCGACGGCCGACAAGTTCAACGGTGCCGATCTCGGGATTCGCGAGGAATGGGTGCCGCTGTTCGACAAATATGGGGTCGATCTCGTGGTGTGCGGGCACGAGCACCATTACGAGCGCTCCCACCCGATCCGTGGCCAGGAGCCGAACAAGACGCTGACGCCGATTCCCGCCGCGACGGGAACCGAAATCATCGATACCACCAAGGGCACGGTGCACATGGTGATTGGCGGCGGCGGAACCTCCGTGCC
>JASHVY010000066.1 GCA_030044345.1 Acetobacteraceae bacterium
AGCTACGTGCTCTCCACCAAGGTCGGACGCTACCTGGTGCCGCCGACGGCCGAGCGGCCGCTTGACCGCACGCCCTTTGTCGGTGGGCTCGATTTCAACCATGTGTTCGATTACACGCGTGAGGGCACGCTGCGCTCCATTGACCAGAGCATGGCTCGGCTTGGCCTTTCCTCGATCGACTGCCTCATCATCCATGACTGCGACGTGTGGACACATGGCTCCCGGGAGGCCTATCAGGTGCGATTCAAGGAGGCCATGGACGGCTGCTACCGGGTGCTGGATGAATTGCGCTCCAACGGCACCATCAAGGCCATTGGCGTGGGAGTGAACGAAGTCGACGTCTGTATGGACTTTTCGCGGGCCGGCGATTTCGATTTCTTCCTGCTGGCGGGCCGCTACACATTGCTCGAGCAGGGAGGGCTTCGCGACCTCATGGCCGTGTGCGCGGCCCGCGACATCGGCATCGTGCTGGGAGGGCCCTACAATTCGGGAATTCTGGCAACCGGCGCGATAGAAGGCGCACGTTATAATTACCAGCCGGCCCCGCCCGATATCATGGATCGCGTTCGGCGGATCGAGGCGGTGTGCAAGCGCCATCACGTGCCGATCGCCGCTGCCGCCTTGCAGTTTCCGCTGGGCCAGAAGGTGGTCTCGTCGATGATCCCCGGCGCGGTGTCGCCGCAGGAAGTGAAGCGCAATTTCGAGCTGATGGCGACGGCAGTTCCGGGAGACCTGTGGGCCGAGCTGCAGCACGAGGGGCTGCTCGATCTGCGGGCGCCGCTGCCGATCGACTGACGGCGCTAACAGTGAGCGTCTCTGTTTGGGAGGACAGTGGACTTGGAAGATTATGCCGAAGGCGCCGCTCTGTCGAGACGAGTGCTGTTGACGGGTCTGATGCGCATCGCGCGGATCAGGGAGTTCAATGTCTTTGCTGCCCTGATCGTGGCAGCCATGCTCATTTCCTTTGCAACCCCCTATTTCCTCACCATCAACAATGTGATGGGGGTGCTTCGTTCGATCTCGCTCACCGGTATCATGGCGATCGGCGAGGTTATGGTAATCGTGACGGCAGGCATCGATCTGTCGGTGGGCTCGGTGCTCGGCCTGGCCGGATTGACGGTGGCCTTATGTTTTGGGGCAGGCTATCCGGAGCCGGTCTGCATTGCTGCCGGGCTCGGCGTGGGCCTGATTTTCGGTTGCGTTAATGGCTTGCTGATCATCGGCATAGGGTTGCCGCCGTTCATCGCGACCCTGGGGACGCTGAGCATTGGGCGTGGGATCATCTACATCCTTACGCACGGCGTCCCGAACACACCGCAGACACCCGCCTCCTTCGCTTTCATTGGGCAGGGCTATGTTGGATTCGTGCCGGTGCCTGTCATCATCATGGTACTGCTGATGATCGTCTTTTCCATCGTCATGCGCCTCACACGGTTCGGCCGCTATATCTATGCGACAGGAGGCAACGAACGCGCCGCGCGGCTTAGCGGCGTCAAGACGAACCAAGTAATATTCGCCGTCTATGCTTTGTCGGGCCTGATTTCCGCCCTTGCCGGAGTGATTTCGTTTTCCCGCTTCCTATCGGCGGAGCCCGATGCCGGTTTCGGATTCGAATTGGATGTGATCGCCGCCGCGGCCATCGGCGGGGCGAGCCTGATGGGCGGGATCGGCAGCGTCGAGGGCGCTGTCATCGGCGCGGCGCTCACAGGCGTCATCTCCAACGGCGTGGTGCTGATGAACATCGATACCTATGCCCAGCAGGCGATCACCGGCGCGGTGATCGTGATCGCGGTCGGCATCGACGTCCTGCGGACGCGGATGAAGCAAAACTAGACCCTATGTCCGCCGCATGATCTGCGGCCCGGAGCGGGCAGGCGTCGCAGCACCCGCGCCGCTCCAGGGCGATAACCGACCGGGAGTGATCCATGGCGCCTTTCCTGCAATTGCGGAACATCTCCAAGACCTTCCCGGGGGTTAAGGCGTTACACGGTGTCGATCTGGACATCATGACAGGCGAGATCCACGCCGTTGCCGGAGAGAACGGGGCCGGCAAATCGACGCTGATGAAGATCATCACTGGGGTTTTGCAATGCGACCCGGGCGGGGAAATCCAAGTCGAAGGGGCGCCCGTCACTTTCCATGATTCCAATGGCGCGCGGGCGCGCGGCATCAACATCATCTATCAGGAGCTCTCGACCGTCAGCAATCTGACCGTCGCCGAGAACATCTTTCTCGCGCGCGAACCGATGACCAGGTACGGATTGATCGATACCGCGACAATGAACCGGGACACGGAGCGGCTGCTGAAAATGCTGGGTGTGCACCTGTCCCCCACGGCCCGGGTGAGTGACCTCAGCATCGGTCAGCAGCAGATGATCGAAATCGCCAAGGCGATTTCTTACGAGTCCCGTATCATCATCATGGACGAGCCGACCTCCTCGCTCAGCTATCACGAGACGGTGCGGCTGCTGGAGATCATTCGCCAGCTCAAGGCGCGCAATATCGGCATCGTCTATATCTCGCATCGGCTCGACGAGATTTTCGAGATCGCCGACCGGGTGACCGTGTTGCGCGATGGTGCCACGGTGGATTCGGCCCTGATCAGGGAGATGACGCGGCACCGAATGGTCCGGGCCATGGTGGACCGCGAGCTCAGCGCACTCTATGGCGAGCATGAATCACATGCAACGGCCGATGTGGTGCTGTCGGCCTCCGGGCTTACCGACCGAAATCGGGCGACGCAGGGGGTTCACATTGCCGATGTCAGCTTCGACTTGCACCGCGGCGAGATCCTTGGCTTTTTCGGCCTGGTCGGCGCCGGGCGCACCGAAATCATGGAAATGATCTTCGGCGTCCGCGCTTATACCGGCGAGGTCCGAGTCGATAACATACCGGTGCGGATATCCGCACCGGAGCGCGCGATCGACCACGGAATCGGCTTCGTGACCGAGGACCGCAAGGAGCAGGGCCTCGTGCTCGGCATGTCAGTCCGTGAGAATTTCAGTCTCACGCATCTTGGGAACTATAGTCGCGCCGGTTTCGTCAGTAAACCACGAGAGGCCCGCCGCTGCCGGGATTTCATCAGTAGTTTCAAGATAAAGACACCTTCCGTAGAGCAGGGGGTGATCAATCTCAGTGGCGGCAACCAGCAAAAGGTAGTGCTGGCGAAATGGGTTGCGCGGCACCCGAAGATACTGATTGCCGATGAGCCGACGCGCGGCATCGATATCGGCGCCAAAGCAGAGGTCCATGCGCTGCTAGCCAGCCTCGCGTCGCAGGGAACAGGTATCATCGTCGTCTCGTCGGACCTGCCGGAGATCCTAGCCGTCAGCGATAGGGTCGTCGTGATCAAAGGCGGTCGCGTTTGCACCATCCTGAATCGCACCGAGCTGACGCAGGAGCGCGTGATGGCCGCTGCAACGGGCTAGATGTTGAAGCTAG
>JASHVY010000067.1 GCA_030044345.1 Acetobacteraceae bacterium
AGATGGAATTGTGCGGCGGGATGTGAAGTCTCGACAGGGTGTGCATGACGCCCATCCCGTGCCGTTCGCCAAGATGAGGAAGCTCCCTCGGGCGTGCGGGCCGCAGCCCGCGGCATTTTGTCCTTTGACGTTTTGTCCTGCGGCAGTCGCGCCCGACGAAGCCGCCTGAACCGGCAAAGCGACGGTCGCTTTTTGGACAAATCAGCGCGGAATTTCGGCTTAGTGTTGTTTTGCCGAGCGGATTCAAGGCACGCCTAGATCGCCCCGCGCCGGGGTGCTCCGTTCCACCAGAAGCCATATTGATCTAGCGGGGAGAAAGCTCTCATGCCCTACATTCCACCGCTGACGGCTCTGCGCTCTCTGGAGGCTGTTCTGCGCTTGGGCAGCTTTGGCCGTGCCGCCGAGGAGCTGAACGTCAGCAAGAGCGCGATAAGTCATCAGGTGAAAGCTCTCGAGGAGAATCTTGGCGTTGCTCTCGTTGTACGGCCAAGTACAGGAGAAACGAGACGCACCACGGCAACCCCTGAAGGAAGACGATTACAGGAGGCCGTGGAGCTGGCTTTGGGCCAGCTCGGGAATGTCTGCGAAGACATCAAAGCAGGCTCCAGAAAAACCAAGCGCAGAAGGCTGATCGTATCGGCCAATGGGTCATTCTCATCGCTCTGGCTCGCGCCGCGGATTGCCAGTTTTGCCGCTCTGCAGCCCGGCGTGGAGGTCCATGTGCGCGCAGTCGAGGCGGCGCCAAATCTCGAAACGGAACGCATCGACCTGGCAGTGATTCGGATTCGACGGGCGACCGAACTTCCCACCGATGAGTTCCTGACCGGAGAGAGGGTATTTCCGGTCGCTAGCCCGGTTCTGCTGAAAGATCAGCCATCCGGCCTGGCAGACCCGGCGGACCTCATGAAGTTCCCGTTGCTCCAGGAAGAGCACAGCGGAACGCCGGAGATCGACTGGTCCACCTGGTTCGACCGCCTTGGCCTCGGTCCGGTGCCAAGCGAACGGATTACGCGCTTCAGTGGTTTCAATTTGGCCGTCGGCGCTGCAATCGCCGGTGGTGGGATAGCCCTCGGCCGGTCGCCGTTGATCGATTTCGAAATGGCGAGCGGCCGTCTGGTCAGAGTGCTTCCTGGTCTGGAACAGCCGGGCTCATGGAATTTTGTGCTCCGGTACAATCGTCAATCTCGGATCGATCCAATCGTGCGGAAGCTGGTGGTGTTTTTGCATCAACAGGCGGACGCTTCCCGCAAGTGGACTGCGGATACATAAGTGTATGTGGTTGAACAAACGGGCTCTCAATCGTGGCCCTGGCGCGCAACTGCCAGTCCTTGATAGGAAATGAGTCGCGCGTAAGCGCCTTGGCGCGCAAGCAAGTCGTTGTGACAGCCTTCCTCGACCACGCGGCCGGCATCGAGGACAATGATGATGTCGGCATATCGCACGGTCGAGAGACGATGCGCGATCACGATCGTCGTTCTGTTCTTGGCAAGCTTTTCGAGCGCGCTGCGGACGCGATGCTCGTTCAGGCTGTCAAGGTGTGATGTCGCCTCGTCCAGAATGAGGATCGGCGCGTTCTTGAGAAAGGCGCGTGCAATGGAGACTCTCTGGCGTTGCCCGCCGGACAACCAGGCACCGCGCTCTCCAAGGGTCGTTGAAAGACCGTGGGGAAGGTTCGATATCAGATCACCCAAGGCGGCGTTTTCCAGCGCCTGGATCAATTCCAGGTCGGTTGCATCAGGCTTTGCCAGGCGAAGGTTTGCTGCAAGCGTATCATTGAACAGATGGGTCTCTTGCGCCACAACCGCGATGCAGCGGCGCAAGCCATCCAGGGAGAGCTCGCGTACATCGACCGTATTGAGCAAGATGCGTCCCCGCTGGGGATCCCAGAAGCGGAGAAGAAGATTGGCGATGCTGCTCTTCCCTGCGCCGGATGGGCCGATCACTCCGACGGTGGCACCGGCAGGGACATCGAAGCTGACATTCGATAACGCCGGTATTTGGCGCCCTGGATAAGTGAAGCTGACATTGTCGAACCGCAGCGAGGCGCCGGTAAGCGGCACGAAGGGCACGGCGGGACCATCGGAGACCGACGGAACGGCATCATGGATTGCCTGCAAGCGCCGGGCGGAGGCAATCGTATCAGCCAGCCGCCGGCCAATTTGAGCGATTTCATAAATGGGAACAAAGGCTGCGGTCGAGGCGACAACCAGCAACGGAAGAATTGTGGAAGCAAGCGAGGCACGCGCCGCGAGCTCCGCGCCGACGACGGCAACCGTGAGAGCGCCGAGCCCGGTCGCGGTGTCGAGGGCAGCGGATTGCTTTGCGAGATCGGCCATCAAGGCAAATCGAGCCGATTCGCTCCGTCGAGCGAGAATTGAGAACCCCGATTTTCGCTCAGGCATCGCATCGAAGGCGATCAGATCCGATAATCCCTGGAGCGTCTCGGTGAAATGAGCCGTCATCTCGCCCAGGGCCTCCCGTGCCTTGGAGCCAAGACCATCGACACGGCGCCGATCACGAAACGGCATCAGTGCCGCATAGGCGAGGAAAGGCGTTAAAGCTGCCGCAAGAGGCCATGCCGTCCAGGCCAGCAAAGCGAGAACAGATGCGGGAACCAGGATGGAAACGAAGGCAGGCGCTACCGTATGGGCGAAGAAATATTCTATCGTCTCAACATCGTGTGTTGCCAAGGCCATCAAGTCGCCCGACCGGCGGCGCAAGAGATACGCCGGCGCCAATTGGTCCAGCTTATCAAACAAAGCGATGCGCATCTTTGCCAACAGCGCGTAGGCCATATCATGCGCCAGCCAGGATTCGAGCCAATGCAAAACGGCTGCGACAGGAGCCGCGCAAGCAAGAGCAATGAGAGGCAGAATTGCCGGACGACCCATCTTGACCGCGCCGACGGTAAGAGCGGCGAGCAGGCTCAAGCCCGCGAAGGCGTACACCCGTGCAATTCCGCAGGCGGCAACCAGGCCCAATCTGGCCTGCCACGGCCGTACGAGACGGAGAAGGGATGCGATTGTCTTCTGCCAGCCGATCTGCTCCCCATCCTCATCGAGTGGATGCGTCCTATTGGTTGGAGTGTCTTCGACCGGCTCTGCGCTATCAGACGAAAATCCTCCAAAGCATGTTGTCGCACCTTGCGCGGCGGCCTGGCCGATTTGAAGTTGCATAAGCCGGGTATAGACCCCGCCGCGAGCCAACAGGTCCGCATGGGTGCCGCTCTCGATGACGCGCCCGCTTTCGACGACGAGGATACGGCCGCAGTTGATGATATTCGAAAGCCGATGGGCAAGCACGAGCGTGGTACACCCCCGCATGAGACGACCAAGA
>JASHVY010000068.1 GCA_030044345.1 Acetobacteraceae bacterium
GAGCCACGCGACGGTGAGCCAATGGCGCGAGCGGCGAGCACTGCCAGGGACAGTTTGCTGGTGTGGATTGGACCATTGTCCTCGACCAGGACCACCGGCTTGGCGGGCTGTCCGGGCTTGGGGCCATAGAGCGGGTCCAGTTGTTCGAGATGGGTGACGAAGTCGCTGCTGCGCCTGGTCGGGCTGGTATGCGTCCCGATTCCGGACGCATTCCAGCGCGATGGGCCTCGGAATCGGGACACGAGTGCCAGCTTTGATAGAAACCTGGCACTAGACCGGAGCACTGCATTGCAACAAGATTTCGCCGGCCGGGCCGCCGCAGCCGGCGCCGACGGCCGCCGCTCACGCACGCCTGCGAAGAGGAGCGAACGCGCCTATGGATGTACCCGTCGCGCCACTCGATGTCGGTTTCGAGAAATATGCGATCGGCCAACCGGTCTCGCGCAAGGAGGATCCGACCCTGCTCCGGGGTCGCGGGCGTTACTCGGACGATCTCAATCTTCCCGGTCAGGCTTATGCCGTAATGGTACGCTCGCGTTTCGCCCATGGCGTGATCCGCGCGATCGACACTGCGGCGGCACGGTCAATGCCGGGCGTGCTCGCGCTCTATACCGGAGCGGACCTGCTTGCGGCGGGGCTTGGGCTGATGCCCTCCGGGATGTCGTTCAAGAATCGCGATGGATCGGAAATGTCGAAGCCGCGGCAGCCGCCGCTGACCACGGACAAAGTGCGTTTTGTCGGCGATCCCTTTGCCTGCGTGGTGGCTATGACACCGAAACAGGCGAAGGACGCGGCCGAGGCCGTGAGCGCGGAGATCGATCCGCTGCCCGCGGTGACGACGGCACGTGAAGCGGATGCGCCCGGCACGCCACGTGTTCACGAGGCGACCAAAGGCAATCTCATTCTCGATTTTCATCACGGCGATAGTGTCAAGGTGGAAGAGGCCTTCGCTCGCGCCGCGCATGTGACGCGAATGAGGATCCGCAACAGCCGTGTGGTCGTTTGCCCGATGGAGCCGCGATCGGCGATCGGCGAATATGATCCGGCGAGCGAGCGCTACACGCTCCGCCTCGGCTGCCAGGGCGTGTTCCCGATGCGCCAGCTCCTCATCGGCCCGCTCAGGACCACGGTCGAGAAAATCCGCGTGCTCACCGGCAATGTCGGCGGCAGCTTCGGCATGAAATCGTCCTGCTATCCCGAATATATCGCCATCCTGCACGCGGCGCGCGTGCTCGGAAGGCCGGTGAAATGGACGGATGAGCGCTCGGAGAGCTTTCTTTCCGACAGCCACGGCCGCGACCATGACATGGAACAGGAGATGGCGTTCGACGCCGAAGGGCGGATCCTGGCGCTGCGCGTGACGGGCTATGGCAATGTGGGCGCCTATCTCTCGAACGGCACGGTGCTGCAGCCGACGGGCAATGTCGTGAAGAACACGATCGGCGTCTATGCGACACCGCTGCAGGAAGTGAGCTCTCGGGTGATGTTCACCAATACCTCGCCCGTCGGGCCCTATCGCGGTGCGGGCCGGCCCGAGAGCAATTATTATCTTGAGCGGCTCTTGGATACGGCGGCACGGGAAATGGGGATCGATGTGGCGGAGATCCGCAGGCGGAACCATATCCGCCCCGATGCTTTCCCGTACCGGACCCCGGGCGGCACGGTCTATGACAGCGGAGATTTCTCCGCCCTCCTCGATCAGGCGCTGGCACTCGCGGACTGGAACGGGTTTCCTGCGCGGCGCGCGGAGAGCCGCGCGCGGGGAAAGCTGCGCGGGCGCGGGATCGGGCAATATCTCGAGGTGACCGGACCGCCCGCGAAGGAGATGGGCGGCATCCGTTTCGAGCCTGATGGTACCGTCACCATCATTACCGGCACGCTCGATTACGGCCAGGGACATGCGACACCCTTCGCCCAGGTGCTTTCGAGCCGACTTGGGATTCCCTTCGAGAAGATTTCCCTGTTGCAGGGCGATTCCGACGAGATGCTGGCGGGTGGCGGCACTGGCGGTTCGAAATCGATGATGGCGAGTGGAACCGCCATTGTCGAGGCCAGCGAACGCGTGATCGAGAACGGCAAAAAGATCGCGGCCCATGTGCTGGAGGCCGCCCTTGCGGATATCGAGTTCGAAGTGGGGCCGTCGGGTGGGCGCTTCGGCATCGTCGGCACCGACCGCGCGGTTGGGATCATGGAGCTTGCGGCGCGCATGCGTGAGGGTCTCGCTCTGCCGTCCGATATGCCGCAGACTCTTTCGGTGAGCCATGTCGCCGAGGGGCCGCCCTTTTCCTATCCGAATGGCTGCCACATTGCCGAGGTGGAGGTGGAGCCGGAGACGGGCGTGGTCACGCTCGCGCGCTATACGATGGTCAATGACTTCGGCACTGTCATCAACCCGCTTCTGGTCGAGGGCCAGGCCCATGGCGGGGTGGTGCAGGGGATCGGGCAGGCGCTGTTCGAGCATGTCGTCTATGACGAGGCGGGTCAGCCGCTCACAGGCTCGTTCATGGATTACGCGCTGCCGCGGGCCGACGCCGCGCCCTTCTTCACGATCGCCTATCACTCGGTGCCGGCGAAGACGAATGTGCTCGGCGTCAAAGGCTGCGGAGAAGCAGGATGCGCCGGGGCGCTGCCTTCGATCATGAATGCGCTTGTCGATGCGCTTGCGGAATTCGGCGTGCGGCATATCGACATGCCGGCGACACCCGAGCGTGTCTGGCGGGCGATCCATGGTCAGGCGGAGGACGAGGGGCAGGAGGAGGACGTTGGCGCCGGTTGAGGAAGCAGGCAAAACTCATGCCCATAAAAGACCCCTGCCCATGAAAGACAGGAGCAGGAGCCGTTGCCCCATTACTTCGCACCTTCAAACCACGCCGCAAATCGGGTCCGCTCATCCAGACTCATTTCGAGATGATGCGCCGTACGCCGCGTCAGAACATCCTCGGCCGTCTGGGCCCATTCGGTGTCGCGAAGAAATTCAGCCTCGCGCTCATAGAGAAGGCCGCCGAAATGTCGGCCGAGATCGGCCGGTGTCCGGGCGCCCTCGAGCAATGAGATGGCCCTGGTGCCGTACTGCCGCGCGTATAGCCTGAGCAGGCGGGGCGGCATCCACGGCATCAGCCCGGCAAGCTCGGCCGCGAACACCTCAGGCTCACCGCCCGGTATATCTCCACCGGGCAGTTTCCCGCTCGCGGTCCACTTCCCACCGAGAGCCGGACAGAACGGCTTCAGTTTTTCGAGCGCATGTTCGGCAAGCTTGCGATAAGTGGTGATCTTGCCGCCAAAGACCGAAAGCAGCGGCGGCCTGCCGACACCGCCCTCGACATCGAACACATAGTCTCGGGTCACCGCCGAAGGGTTCGCCTCTGCATCATCATAAAGCGGGCGGACTCCCGAGTATTCATACACGATATCGCGTTCCGTAAGGCCACGACGCATATAGCGGTTGACGACGCCAAGAAGATAACTGCGCTCCATCTCATCGATGGCAACGCTCTCCGGCGCTCCGTTGAACGGGATATCCGTTGTTCCGATTAGGCAAAGATCATCATGATACGGCACGACAAAGATCACGCGTCGATCGTCATTCTGCAGAATATAGGCGTGCGAGCCCTCCCAGAACTTTCCGACGACGATGTGGCTCCCCTTGACCAGCCGCACATGTCGGCGCGTATTCTCGCCGATCACGTGGTTCAGAACTTCTTCCACCCAGGGTCCGGCCGCGTTCACCAGAATCCGGGCGGTGACTTCGCGTTCGGCACCCGCCTCGGTTCGAAGCGCCACGTGCCATGCCACTTTCCCGCGTCGCGCCTGCACCACCTTCGTCCGCGTCAGCACCTCGGCTCCATGCGCCGCTGCATCGAGCGCGTTCAAGACGACCAGCCGGGCATCGTCCACCCAGCAATCCGCGTACTCGAAACCGATACGGAACTCGTCCCGAATCGGCTTGCCCTCGGGCACGCGCGCAAGGTCGAGCCGACGGGAGGAAGGCAATCTCCGCCGTCCACCCAGATGATCGTAAAGAAAGAGGCCAAGCCGGATCAGGATTGCCGGGCGCTGTGCGGGGGCATGCGGCAGCACGAATCGCATCGGCCGGACGATATGAGGGGCGGCCGCCAGCAAAACTTCACGCTCGATCAGCGCTTCCCGCACCAGACGAAACTCGTAATACTCGAGATAGCGGAGCCCGCCATGCACGAGCTTGCCGGAGCGTGAGGACGTTCCTTCGGCAAGATCTCCTTTCTCGGCGAGAAGAACCTTGAGCCCGCGCCCGGCCGCGTCTCGGGCGATCCCCGCCCCGTTGATCCCGCCGCCGATGACGAAAAGATCGAAGGCGCCCGTCACGCAGCCCTGTCCTGAGCACCGTAGGATCCGAACTTGAGCGCCGTCTCGGCAATCTCGGCATCGCTCAGGACATGCGGGCCGCCGATCAGAAGGCTCAAATAATATTGTTTCGAGATCGTTTCAAGCTCGACCGCTGCCCACATCGCCCGCGCGAGATTGGGACCGAACACGATCATTCCATGATTTGCGAGGAGACAGGCTGAGCGACCTTCGAGAGCCTTGAGCGCGTTCCTGGAGAGCTCACTCGTGCCGAACGTCGCGTAGTCGGCAACCCGCACGTCGGTACCCCCGAAGGCGGCCATCATGTAGTGGCAGGCAGGAATCGCCTTGCGCGCAATCGCCAGTACGGTGCAGTACGCGGCATGGGCGTGCACGATGGCCCCGGCTTCGGGCCTCGCACGCAGAATATCGAGATGAAAGCGCCATTCCGTGGAAGGTTGAAGCCGGCCCGTCCACTCTCCGTACGTCCCCTCCAGCGGCATGACCGCGATATCCTCTGGGCGCATCTCGTCATAAGGCACGGCCGACGGCGTGATCAGCATCGTTTTCCCGTTGCGCACGCTGATATTGCCCGACGTACCCTGATTGATGCCGATTGCATTCATATGCCTGCAGGCATCGACGATGGCGCGCCGGATCTCTGCCTCGGTCATGCGGTTCACCCTTTCGATCATGGAGCGACGGTACAGGGATGGCGCGGCGGTTCCCCGGCCACGAAGCGCCGGACCTCCTCAGCCACGGCTTCCGCCGCGACCTTCACGGTGCGCACCGAGGCGCCGGCGATGTGCGGCGTCAGTGTCACATTCGGCAGCTCAAGGAGCTTCCACCCGTCCGGGGCCGGCTCGATGGCAAACGTGTCGAGCGCCGCGCCGGCGAGCCGGCCGGACTCCAACACCTCGATCAATGCTTCATAATCGACGAGCGGCCCACGCGCGGTGTTGATGAAATAGGCTCCCGGACGCATGCCTGCGAAGGCGGCACGATCTATGAAACCCGTGGTTTCGGGAGTGACGCGCGCATGCAGGCTCACCACGTCCGATTCTGCCAGAAGGCGCCCGAGCCCGACCTGCGCCACGCCGTCATCCCGGTCTTCGCGGCTGATTTGCGCATAGGGATCCGAGACGAGTATGCGGCAGCCGAACGGCTTGAGAAGCCGGACGACACGCGTGCCGACATGACCATAGCCGATGACGCCGACAGTGAGCTCGTTGAGCTCACGCCCGGTGAGGTCGGCACGATAAAGATCGCCGCGCCATACCCCGCCGCGCAGTGCCTCATGGCCCATCCTCATCAGCCGCGTTTCCGCAAGGATGGCAGCGATCGTGAACTCGGCGACGGCCGAGGCGTTGCGCCCGGGCGTGTTGACGACTTGCACCCCGCGCGCGGCCGCCGCCGCCATGTCGATATTGACCGGCCCGCCGCGGGAAACGGCGATCAGCCTGAGCGCGGGCATCCGGGTCAGCATCAGGGCCGAAACCGGCGCAAGCTGTGTCACCAGAATGGGCGCGGCGCCCACGAAGCGAACGATCTCGTCCGGGTCGCCCTGGTATTCCTTGAGCCCGTCGAGTCCCCGCTCGGCATAGCCATGCTCCATCGGTACGTCGGGCCAGGGAAGCGTCATGCAGCGCACGGCCACGCCATCGCCGCAGCGTTTGCCGATCGCCTCGGCAAATATTTCAGGCCGCATGAAATTGTCGCCGATGATCGCAGCTTCATGCGGCATCCCGGGCCTCCCGCGTTGCGTGCATGCGCTGCCAGACCGGAGCGGTCGCGCGATAGGCCTCGCGATAGACCGGAAATAGACGATCGTAGAGAGAAACCAGCGCCCGGTCCGGCAGCGTCGCCGGGCCGAGACGCGGCAATACCCATTCCGCAGCCGCGGCGGCCATGTCGGGATAGAGCCCCAGTTGCACGGCCGCGATCATTGCCGCACCGGCCGCGCCCGATTCGGGCTGATCCGCCACGCGTACCTCACGATCGAGCGCCGCTGCAAGAATCGTTCGCATCGAGGCAGAACGGGCCGCGCCTCCGCACAACCGAATTTCGGATGGCTGACCGCCGATCGCGGCGTAGCAGTCACGCGCGGCAAATGCGAGGCCCTCATAAACGGCGCGCATAAGCTCTGCAAATCCGAACGAACGCTCAATGCCGAGCAACTGGGCACGCGCCGCTCCGTCGGTGAAGGGGCCACGTTCGCCGGCCGCCGAAATGAAAGGATGAAAAAGCGCGGCGCCAGGCCGCGCGAGCACGACGGCCTCATCCAGAGCTGCCAGAACCGCGCTGCGCTCGCGCTCTGCGCCGGCCAGCGCCAGCGCCTCCGCGGCAAGATCCACGACCCAATCGATATTGAGTGTTGCCGCCATGTTCGACTGCATCTGCGCAAGCCTGCCCGGAACAGGAAAAGGCATGCAATATCCTGTCCGCTCGGCATTCAGAACCACGTCATCCTCATCGGCGGCAAGCCGCATATGCATGCCGGTGCTCCCGAGGATGCTCACGCCTGCGGCGTTGTTTCCGCCGTAAAGGCCACTACCGAGCGCCGAGCAAAGCACATCGACATAGCCGAGCACGACGGGCAGCCCTTCCACGAGGCCAAGGCGAGCGGCGGCAGCTGGCGAGAGGCCGTGCGCCGCCACTGTGCCGTCCACCACGGGCGGCAGCAAATGGCGCAGCGCGCGGAGGCCGAGCGCGGAGATTGTCTCATCACAATAATCACGCGCGCGCCAGTCACCATAGGTGAATGTCGCTTCGGAAGGATCGGTGGCACGCACGCCGGTCAGTCGAAAATAGAGCCAGTCCTTGCAGTGGAAGGCCGTGGCCACGCGCGCGAGAAGCTCCGGCCGATAACGCGCGAGCCAGAGCAGTTGGCCGGACTGCTGGCAGGCGGCAAGGCCGGTCGCGGTATGTGCATAGGCGATCCGGGCCGCTTCCGAGTGACGCAGAACAGCAACGATCGGTCCTGCGCGCGCATCCAGCCAAAGCCAGGCGGGCGCGGCCGGCTCGCCCTTTTCATCGATGAGCCAGGTGCCGTCGCCTTGGCCGGTGACCGCGAGGGCCAGGATCTTCCGTTCCGGAAGAGATGCCACGAGCTCTCCGAGCGCCGAAGCGGCATCCTCCCATGTCTGCCGCATATCCTGCTCGACCGCGCCGCCCGGTCCTTCGACATAGCGGTTGCGGCGGGCGGCGGTGTGGACTATCCGGCCATCCCCTTCGAAGGCGACCGCCTTGATCAGCGAGGTGCCGGCATCGAGCGCCAGCAGGACCGGAGGGCTCATGGGCACGAGCCTCCGTGCGAAAGCGCAATGCCGCTCTCGGGATCGAAAAGATGCACATCATGCGGCGCGATCGCGAAGGAGAGCGTGGTGCCGGAAGGCGCGGCGATGCGTGTCGGCGAGACCGCGACAATGCGCAGCGCTCCGCACTCGAGTGCGACATGGGCCTGATCGCCCAGCCATTGGTTGGAGAGCACCGTGCCCGAAAGCGGGCCGGCACCGAGCCGGATGCGCTGCGGGCGTACACCGAGGACGAGGCGTGCACCCTCCGGCGCCGGTGCTGTGCCAAGAGCTGCGCCAGGAAGGGCGATGCTGAACCGGCGGCCTTCACCTCCCTCGATCTCCGCAGCAGCATCCTTGATGCGCCCCATCAGCGCGTTCATCGGCGGCTCGCCGAAAAAAGTCGCGACAAACAGGTTTTTCGGCCGGTCGCGCAATTCGTCCGGCGAGCCAAACTGCTCGAGAACGCCGGCCTCCATCACCGCGATGCGATCGGCAAGCGCATGGGCTTCCGTCTGATCGTGGGTTACGAATACGGTCGTGAGGCCTCGCTCGCCTAGATAGGCCTTCACCCGGCCGCGTAGGACGGCACGAAGCTGCGGCTCGAGCTGACTCATCGGCTCGTCGAGCAGATGCAGATCGGCATCGCGCACGAGCGCGCGCGCAAGCGAAGCGCGCTGCTGCTGTCCGCCGGAGAGCGAAGCAGGACGACGATGAAGGATCGCGCCGATATCAAGCATCTCGGCGACGGCGCGCACGCGCTCACTTGCCTTGCGTCGTTCGGCGCGGGTGGCGTGCAGGGCAAAACCGATATTCTCGGCCACCGTCAGCGGTGGATACAGGGCGTAGCCTTCGAACGCCATGGCCACACCGCGTCTGGCCGGCGGCAGGGGGTCGATGCGCCGTCCAGCGAGGGTGATCGCACCGCCGCTCACAGGCTCGAACCCCGCGATCATACGCAGGGTGGACGTCTTGCCGCAGCCCGAGGAGCCGAGCAGGGCGATCGTCTCACCCTGGCGCACTTCGAGATCGAGGCCACGCACGGCGAGAACGGGC
>JASHVY010000069.1 GCA_030044345.1 Acetobacteraceae bacterium
CAGGTAGGCCTGCTGGTCAACTGTGAAAGCCAAGTTGCCGGCGGCGATATTCTGCAGCACGGGAAGGCCAACGTCAAAGGCGGCACCGCCGATACCCTTCGCCGCCAGGCCCAGCTTCTGGATCGTCTTCGCGACGGCGACGCCATTGCTTCCACCGCTCGAGAACATAAACTTGACGTTCTGATGCCCCTGATACCAGGCCTCGATCGAGGCGAGCGCGGGCCCCTCGGTGGCACCGACGCCGACCTGGACAAAATCGATGCCGGCCGGCTTGAACACGCTCGCGGCGCCGTCCATGCGGGGCTGCTCATTGAGCGAGCCCGGGACGCTGATCATACCGCCGACAAGGTCGCCTTTCTTGACGTAGGTGAGAATGCGCTTGCCCACCGCCACTCCGGCCTCGAAGAGATCCTGACCGATATAGGACAATACGTGGCTGCCGGAGCCGGCCGGAGCTTCGGCATTGTAGGCTATGACAGGGATTCCCTTGCCCAGCGCCTCGTCCGTCACCGCGTTGAAGGCCTTGGGGTCAACCACAGCGACTGCGATTCCGTCGACCTTATCGATCATCGCGACTTTAAACGCATCCACCATCTCGGGAATGATGTCGTTTTCGGAGCCGGTCCAGGTGTACGAAGTACCCAGGAGCGCGCACATATCGCTCGCTCCCGCTCGGACGGAATTGAAAAAGACGTCGGCAGTGACGTGACAGACAAAGGCAAACTTGTAGGCCGGATAGCTGGGCCACGGGTTCTTGGTAGGAATGGATGACGCCGCGTTAGCAGGATCGGCAAGGGACCCGAGAAATGGGAGGGTAGCTGCGCCGACACCGGCATTGCGCAGGAAACGGCGCCTGGATCGCGCGTACTTCTGCGGGTCAACTTCGCCCTGTGCAGATTTGCTCATTTTATCTTCTCCCTCCCCAAGAGTCTGAAACAAGCGCTTGATACGGCCTTGGTCTCCCCAGCCAACGCCGCCGCGCAGCGATAGCAGGTTCAACTTGTCTTATAACATTGTGATATGATGAATTTTGTGTCAACATTTTTTTCGATGCTGGTTGCGGAAGTTTGCGGATTGCCGGGAGCGAGAGCGATGTTCACAGGACTGAAGGAGCGCCGCATTGGCAAGACGGCGCTTGCCGTCACGGAATTCGGTCTAGGCGACACGCCCCTCGGCAACGTGTTCGGCAACGTGTTCGGCAACGTGTTCGGCAACGTGTACTGGGCGACGGAGACGGAAACGGCGGCCGCCACGGTGCGCGCGGCGGCCGCGGCCGGAATCCGGTATTTCGATACGGCTCCGGTCTATGGTTTCGGCCTTGGCGAGATGCGTCTCGGCAAGGGCATCGCCGCGCTGCCACGCGAGAAGATCGCGATCTCGTCCAAGGTCGGGTATTCGCTGGTGCCAGTCGATCCCGGAGAGCTGAAGCCGGGGCTGTGGGATCAGCCGCCGCCGCTGCGCGCCGATTTCGATTGTTCGCGCGACGCCGTGCTGCGGTCACTCGAGGCGAGCCTGAAGCGCTTCGACACGCCCTGTGTCGACACACCCTGTGTCGACATGCTGGCGATCCATGATCCGGACGAGGCGGCAGATGTCGGCGCTGGCGTCGATCCGTTCAGCCGCAGCCACTTCAGGGCGGCGCTGGACGAGGACTTTCCGGCCCTGGCCGAGTTGCGCAGCCAGGGCGTCATCAAGGCCATCGGTGTCGGCATCGACAAATGGCAGATGTTGTGCGATTTCGCGACGGCGGGCGACTTCGATTCTTTCCTGCTGGCCGGACGCTACACGCTGCTGGATCAGGATTCGATGCAGCACTTGTTGCCGCTCTGCGAGCAACGTCCGATCAGCCTGGTTGTCGGCGGACCGTACAATTCCGGCATCTTGGCGATCGGGGTGATCGACCTCGCCACCTACGACGACCGGCCGGCCTCCCCCGCAACCCTGGATCGCGTACGCAAGATCGAGGCGGCTTGCGCCCGTCACGGCGTTCCGCTGCAAGCCGCCGCACTGCAATTTCCGCTGCGCCATCCCTCGGTCGCCAGCATCATCCCCGGCGCGCGGCCGGTCGCCGAGGTGGAGGCGAATTCGGCGTTTCTGCACGCGCCCATGCCACCGCAGTTCCGGGCGGAGCTCAAGCATGAACGACCGATCCACGAGGCAGCGCCGGTTGGACGCTGAGAGGAATCCGCCATGCGTCCCCCCTCTGAGCCGCTTGCGCCCACGCTGAGCCGCACGGCCCAACTCGCCGAACGGCTTGGCCGCGACATCCGGGACGGGAAAATGCGCGCCGGCACGCGTTTGCCGACGGAACAGGAGCTGATCGCGCGTTTCCGGGTCAGCCGCACCGTTGTTCGGGAGGCGATGGCCTCGCTGCGCGCCGAGGGCCTGATTGTCAGTCGGCAGGGCGCCGGCGTATTCGTTGCCGACGACACGGTCAGTCGGCCATTTCGTATCGTCTCAGATGAACTACGATCGTTGGTCGAGGTGGAGAACGTCCTGCAGCTCCGCCTCGCTGTCGAGGTCGAGGCGGCGGCGATCGCGGCGGAGCGACGGAGCACGGCGGACCTGCGGCTGATCCGTGGCTGCCTCGACCGGATCGACGAGGCGATTGCGAGGGACGAGGCGGCGATCAAGGAGGATCTCGCATTCCATTGCGCCATCGCCGAGGCGACCGGAAATCCGTATTTCGAGCGATTCATGCAGTTTCTCGGGCCGGTCATCATTCCACGGCAGACAATCCGCCTGGGGCTGGAAACGGCCGCGGAGCGTCGCGCCTATGTCGGACTGGTCCAGAGCGAGCATCGACGCATCTACGCTGCCGTCAGAAAGGGCGACAGGGATGAAGCGCAACGTTGCGTTCGCCAACATCTTGAGGCTGCGCGGGACCGCTACCGCCGGCTGGTAGCGTCTCAGTCACCGTTTGAGGAAGGTTGAGGTCGGTTGAGGATACGATGCGAAAACCCTCACGAGCTCGCGATGAGGGTGCGCGGGCACGTTTGGTGATCGGGCCGACGATGCCGCGGCTGGTCCGGCCGGCGATCCTGGCCTGGACCTGACGAACGCTGAGATCGGTGGAGGTCGCGGGGGATTCGATCTCGCTTGCGACACGCTCCGGGATCGCAGGCCGTCCCAATGTTTTCCGCGCGCCTCGGCCGACCGCATCACCGCCGGCATGCGGTCGAGACCCGCAGGTAGAGGGCAGTACGAGTTCCATGCCGCCGCGTGGTCGGTCCCTGCCATCGCCGGACGCAGGTCTTGGAGGTTCCCGTCTGGCGCATGATCTCGTTCGTACCATGTCCTTCGGTCGTAAGCAGGACGATCCGCGCTCGCCAGACGTGCTTCTGCGGCGCGTTGCGATTCTGCGAAATTGCCTCCAGCCGCTCGCGGTCAGAAGGGGTCACCGTGATCGATATTCCCGTGCGCATGCAATAGATTCGCATGCGAACCATCCCAGGGGGGATCTCTCTTCGGATTCAAATCCCAGATGCGACCCATTGGTGTGAGAAATCCGGACTTCGCGCGAACAGATTTTGAATCTCTGCAAGGTCCGCGATCGGACTTTCCCTCCGGCGTCCTGCCCGCAATTCGTGCCTCTTGGACGGACGCGGGCCTCCGCGATAGGCTGATCGCCTCGGCGTGGTCGATCGCCGCTGGAGGAGAGCGCCATGTCCTACGCTTTCACCCTCGCGGGCATCGCGGCAGCCAATATGCTTGCCTGCCTCTCGCCCGGCCCCGCTTTCCTGCTCATCAGCCGGGCCGCCGCCGGCCGTTCGCGCACGATCGGCCTCGCCACCGGGTTCGGCGTTGCTCTCGCCGCCACGCTTTGGGCAGCCGCGGCTTCCTTCGGTGTGGCTGCGATCATGACCCGCCTCGCCGCGCTCTACGGGCTGATCCAGCTTGCCGGAGCGGTCTATCTGATCTGGCTCGGCCTCGCTGCCTGGCTTCATCCCGACAGCGGGGAGGCTTCCCTGCCCGCCCGCGGGCTCGAGAGCCACCGCCGCGCCTTTCTGGTCGGGCTTTCTCTCGGTCTTACCAACCCGAAGATCGTCTTCTTCTTCTCGAGCATCTTCGTCGCCCTGATCCCCGCCCACGCGCCGCTTTCACTCCGGCTCGCAGCCCTCGCGGTCGTCGCCGCTGATGAGGTGCTCTATGCAGGGATGATGGCCTGCCTCTTCTCGACGCCGCGTGTGCGGGCCGTCTATCACCGCCTCAGGCATGGGCTGGAGCGCGTGGCGGGTGCCGTCTTCATCGCGATCGGAGCGCGCATCGCAGCCCTCGCGCGCTTTTAGAGCGGAATGGGATCGCTTGCGCTCACCCATCCCGCTCTCAATCATTATTTTCCGTCGTGTGATTCACGCCTTCGGTGATTCTTCCTCCGGCGATCACGCTTTACTGGGAAACTTTCTCGATTTTGCCGCAGGCGATCGGCAACGTGACCTGCGCGGGGATTGGCCCGAGCGAAGCGACCGACGAGGGAAGCTTGGTGCCTGAAGGAACGCCGTGGATGAAAACGACGCGGCGGTCGAGATCAAGCTTCTGGTCGGAAAATGCCTTGGCGAACGCCGCCTGCAGGGCTGCCAGGGATACCGTCTCCTGATAGTGGTAGGTGCCGGTCGCCGACGCGGTTGGATACGTACCGTGAGCGATATCCATGGCGGCCGGGTCGGTATCAAAAGGCACCATGGTCGTCCCCGACATCGGCCCCGTCTCGATCAGGTCGATAATGCCGTCGTGATTGGTATCCGCCGCCGCGGTTGGGCAGGTCGCATCGCGATTGTCGGCGAAGCCATGGAAATGTTGCCAATGGACCATGTTGGGGGAAACCCCGGTGACATCGACTTCGATGGTCATGGTGTCTCCGACAATCGAGAATCGCACCTGTCCACTCGCGCTGCTCCCGGTCACATTGGTGTTCATCGGGTGAAGCGTGGCCACATAGGTGACCGGCGCCTGGGCACCGACGGAAGCTGCCGAAACGCACGTCATTCCCCCCAAGGCAAGGGCGAGCAAGAGAGTTCGTCTCATGGCCGATTTCCTCCATTTTTCTGCGATTTCGCTGGTTTTTTGACGGCTCGGGGAAGCAGGGTCGCATGCATCACACCATCTTCCCCGACATTGTTATCGGCTTCGGTTCAACCCTGAACTGTGCTTGTCCACACCTCCTTTCGCCTGACGGGAGCGGCGACGACCCACCGCTGGTGAGCGACGGGAGTCCACCCATCGTCCCCGCATCGGAGGGCGGAAAATCTCGGGGCCAGGGCCGCCGGGGCCGATCAAGTCGGCGAGCGTCGTGCGCCCGAGTTCCTTCAGGAAAGCCTCTCCTGCGCGCCGCAGCGCCCCTTGAAGCAGGCAACACCGGCCGAGCACGCAAGCGCTGCGGCTGGCGAAGCACGGGACAAGGTCCATATCCGGTTCGGTGCGCTGCACCACGGTGGCCAAATTGATCGCCGATGGTGGCTTCCGCAGGCGAATCCCGCCCTGGCGCCCTCGCAAGGTCTCGATCTCGCCAGCGAGACCCAGGCTCCGGACGATTTTGTTCAGATGTGCGTCGGAGATGCCGTACGCTGCCGCTACCTCGGCGACCGTTACGGTCTCTTCCGGATGCAGCGCCAGATACATCAGCACCCGCAAGGTGTAATCCGTGTAGCGCGTCAGCCGCATCGCTCAGCCGGACAGAACGATCGCGGCCGGCTGCCGGATAGCGATTTCCAGGACCGCGCGGGATTTCATTCAGCCCTTGCCATCGGTCATGCGTGCCTCATTACGAGCAAGCAATAGAGTCCGCAGGGACCCTTTCCAGCCGCGAAATCGTCAAACAATCATTCTTGATACCACTTATAGCTTGCATCGAGCCAAAGCAATATAGAAAATATCGCTTTAGAGCGTGATGACCGGAGGTGGGATCACCGGAGGCCTGAATCACGCGGGAAAACAAAGACCGAGAGCGGGATGTGTGAGCGCAAGCGAACGCCTCCCGCGTTAGAGTGACTCCGGCAGGCTCGTCCTTATCCGCGATGTTGGCATTGATTTTCGGTTCACGCAGGCCTTGCGAATACGGCCCTCGCTGCGACGCCTTTGCGGGCGTCGCAGCGGCACGCGATAACCGTCAACCGGCCTCAAAGCGATCGGTCGATTCCATTCGACCGCGGTCTCCCATGGGGCAGGTGGTAGAACACCACCCGTTGCGTCTCTTCCTCCTTCACGCGGCTGCGGGCGCGGAGAAGATCGCGCCAGCCGAAATACCCGACCAGTTTTTCGTCCTCGTGCGAAACCACGGCCATATGGGCGATGTTCGCCCGCGTCATCCGCTCGATCGGCCCTTCGAGATATTCGTCCGGATAGGCGAGGGGCGGCTTCTGCCCGGCAAGGAGCTCGGCAAGCCGGTCCTCGCGCCCTTTGCCCGCCCGGCGCCAGCCGATCAGCGTGGGCGGATCGACGATGCCGAGCACGCGCCCTTCGGGATCGAGCACCGGGAAGCTCGGGTGCATTGTGTCGGGCCGCGTGAAGAACCGGATCGCCTCATGGAGCGTCATCGTCCCCGGCAGGGATTGGACCTCCGTCATCATGATGTCCATGACCCGCATCAGGGCGAAGGGATCGACCCGGTACTCGCGCGTCAGATGATGGCCGCGGCGCGCGACCTTCTCGGTCAGGATCGAGCGGCGCATCAGAAGAACCGTCACCGCGTGCGCGGTCACGCAGGCGGTGATCAGCGGCAGCAGCACATGCGTATTGCCGGTGAGCTCGACGGCGAAGAAGGTCGCGGTGAGCGGCGAGCGCATCGTCCCGCCCATGGTCGCGCACATGGCGGTGAGCGCCCAGAATCCCGGGCTGGCATGCGGCAGGAACGAGGCCAGCGCCGCGCCCAGGCCGCCGCCCATGATGAGCAGCGGCGCCAGCACGCCGCCCGATGTGCCCGAGCCGAGCGCCACCGCCCAGATGATCGCCTTCACCGCCAGCAGGAGCAGCGCCGAGGCCGGCAGCACGCCGCCCGCGAGCAGGTGCGCGATATTGTCGTAGCCGACGCCGAGCGCGCGTGGGTCGATGAGGCCGCCGATGCCGACCACGAGCCCGCCCAGGAGCGGCCACCACATCCAGTGAATGGGCAGCTTCAGAAACCCGTCCTCGCAGGCATAGACGAGCAGGGTGAGCGCGCCCGAGAGCAGTCCGGCCAGCAGGCCCACGAAGACCCAGGACCCGAGCCCGAGAAAGGAGATCGCCATGCCGCCATGGAAAGGAAAGAGCGGCGAGGGCAGGGCAAGCCAGTTGCGCTCCACCTCGGCGATGATCGCCGCGGTGGCGACCGGGATGAAGCTGCGCGGCGACCACTCGAAGAGCAGGAGCTCGACGGCGAGCAGGATCGCGGCGATCGGCGTGCCGAACACCGTCGTCATCCCCGCCGCCGCCCCCGCCACCAGCAGCGTCTTCCGCTCC
>JASHVY010000070.1 GCA_030044345.1 Acetobacteraceae bacterium
ATCACTACGACCGTCCGGTCTGCGGCGGTGTCACGTAGTCCGCTGCCAGCTCCGGCGTCCCTGGGGGGCGGGCGAGCAGCGAAGCCCTCCTCCGTAGGCAGCGTGGCGAAGTCCATGGCCGGAAAGGTGGGCAGCCCCCCAACCTCAACTCCGCCGAAGCCGCGCCTCAGCGTCGTGGCGCGCATAGCGGATTTTGCGCACCTGCGACCGACGACGGAGGCCCTTACCGCGCTTCCCGATCAGCGCGCCACCGCGCGCGCCATCGTCGCGGCAGCCGAACGTGCGCGAACCCCAGGTGGATATCCGCCGCCGCGTCCGACTCTCCCCAGCGCCAAGAACATGCTCGGCGCCATCGCGCCGAAAACAGTTGGCCCGGTGCAGACCGCAACCGGTCGTGCATCGCCGCTGAAGCCCGGCTCGATCGCGGCGAGAATCATCGCCGCCGGCAAGCGTCGTCGCGGCGAGGCCGTCTAACCCCCACCAACAGCGGTGCCATCGTGGCGCCGTATCCCTTGAATGAAGGATGACTCAATGAGCAACATAATCTCCCGCCACCGTCCGGTGGACGCATCCGCTGCCGCGGTCGAAGCTTCCATCGATGGGCTGAAGGCGGAGCGCGCCACGTTGCTGCGGAAAATCGAGAGCGACGAAGCGCGACGAGCGGCCCTTCTGATCGATGGTGCGGACAAGGATATCGCCGCCGTCGAAAGCGAGATCCGTAATGCACGCCTAAACATCGAGCGCATCCATGCGACGATTCCGGCCCTGGAGCGCCAGCTCGACGACGCGCTTGCCGCCGAAGCCGCCGCCGAACGCGAAGCCGAGATGCGCACGGCTGCCGAAGCAACGGAGCAGTTTAACGCATGGTTCGACGCCGAATATGCGAAGGCCGCAGCGGTGATCGCTGAAGGTGTTGAACTCGAGCGCGTGGCCACGCGACTGCGCGATTGCGTCCGCGATCCCGTGACCGGTGTGATGGCGTCCGGGCTGCCGGATCTGCGCCTCGCATTCGTCGGGCAGCAAGGCCGGGGTCTCGGTTTTCTGACCCGTCTTCCAGGTGTCGAGCCCGGTCGCGGCATCGTTTGGCCGTAAGGAGAAAATCATATGTCCACAGCAAAAGTCTTCGTTTCTCGTGGCCGCACCGTGGTGACCGATCCCGTTGTGTGGACCGGCGAAAAGTGGACGATGAATGGCCCTGGCACAGCGCTTGAACTTCCGCGCGACGTGGCTGATCAGCTTCGGAAGCTCGGCTTTGTGCAGGACACAGAGCCGACCCTGAACGCCCCGCCCGGCGGCAATCCAGGCGCTATCGGTTACAATCTCAACGCGCGGTTCCAGGGGCCTCGCGAATACGGGCAGAGGTGATAGCATGGCGCGGCAGCCCGACAACACTGTCACCGTCGTTGTGAACGGCGCGAGTTACACCGGTTGGGAAAGCGTCCGTATCTCGCGAAGTTGTGAACGTATGCCGCCCGATTTTGACATTATCGGGACAGAACGGAATCCCAACAACGGCGCGCTCGCATTGCTAAATCCCGGATCACCGTGCACGGTGATGATCGGTTCCGATCAGGTTCTTCAGGGGTATATTGATCGCTACCTCCCTAGCATCGGTCCCGCGTTTCATCAGGTTCAGATTCAGGGTCGAGGACTTTGCGAGGACCTGGTTGACTGTTCGATCGAACCCGAAATCTTGCCCGGCATGCAGATTGTCACGTCATCGCTTCTCGATCTGGCGACGCAGCTCTGTGCGAAATTCGGATCTCCACCGCCGATCAAGGTGGTAAGTCTGACCGGCGACAACGTGCCGGTGGCAACGCCGAACAGTAACGCGCCGCTGATGTTCAACGCAACCCTTCAACAGACACCGTATGAAATCCTCGAGGAAACCTCTCGCTATGCCGGCGTTCTGATTTACGAAAACGGGCAAGGGCAGCTAGTGCTCGCCAATGTCGGCGGCGAAGGCACGATGGCGAGCGGTTTCAGCCAGGGCGTGAACGTGCAGCAAGCCTCCGCGATTTTCACGATGGATCAGCGGTATTCGAAATATCTGCCGACGCTGATGGCCACCGACTTTTTCGGGAGCGTCGGCGGCACGCCGTTTGCCCCCGTGTTTGACCCTGGCGTGCCGAGGTATCGCCCTCTGTTCGTTGTGTCCGAACAATTCATTGGGGATCAAAGTCTCGCAGAAAAGCGTGCCATATGGGAAGAGGCAAGGCGTGCCGGCCGATCGAATGCGCTGCGTGTGACGTGCGATTCCTGGCGTGATAGTGCAGGTCGCCTCTGGGCGCCAAACGCCTTCGCGCCGATCGATATTCCGGTGTTGAAACTCGGCGCTTTGTCGGAACCGTGGGTCATTTCGTCGGTTGACTTTATCCGCGATGCCCAGCGCGGGACGGTGGCTGATCTGGTCTTGATGCCGAAGAACGCATTCCTGCCGGAGCCGTTCAATCCGACGTCAGCAAATTTCTTTTACAATCCCAATGATCCAGGCGCGGTTCCGAGCGCGGGCGGTGGCGCGCAACCGTCGCCCACGACGGGAGGCGCAGGTTCCGCGCCGTCATCACCGGCGCCTGCGGGAGGCGGTGGCGCGTCTCCAGCACCGATCTCGACATAATGAAAGGTGGTTCTGACTATGTCTCAGCGTGAACGAGGAACCATCGCGCGATGGTTTGACGAGCGTGGGTTCGGATTTGTCCGCCCCGACGATTGTATGAGCGAGGATGTATTTGTGCACATCACGGGATTCGCCGGCAACGCGCGCCCCGATATCGGAATGCGCGTTGAATTCGAAATCGGCGAGGATCGCGGGCGCACCAAGGCGGTGAATGTTCAAGTTCTGGGCGCCAACACATAAGGCGTGCACCAGGAATCGCGCAGCCGGACGCTAGCGCTGTGAAGCGCTAGCCTTTCTTTAATGGAGAAAACAAATGCAACGCATCACGGACCCGACGGCTGTATCGCCGATCCCGTCGCCGCCGACGCTGACCGGAACAGCCGGCTTCTTCACCGAGGGTAGCTCCGGTGTCTCCGCGCCCACTGACGTGCGCGGCTGGTGGCTGAATATGATCCAGGAGGAGTTAATCTCGCTCCTCACGGCAGCCGACATCACGCCGGACACGACAGGCGAGAATTTCACTCAAGTTTTGGCGGCGATCAAAGCCATCTGCGTTCCTTTCGCTCACATGGGAATCAATGGCGGCTCCAATAATTCCGGGAGCGGCTCGGTAAGCACCGAAGTTAGCTTTACGCCGACTTGCAACGGTATAGTTCTGGTCAATGGAAATTCCGGCAATAATAGCGGAACCATAACTGGAGCGACAATATCTGCGACCGGGGCAACTGAATTATTTGCGGCGGCTAATTTTACTGGAGGCGTCGAAAATGGTATTGCCGTGTTTTCAGCAACATTTTCGGTGACTGCCGGCACGCCAGTGACAATAACAGCGTCCATGACCGGAAGTTCCGGCGATTCCGACATTGGCTTTAACTACATCCTGATTCCGACCTCGTGAGGCGCGCATGATCTACTATCTGACCGCGACCGGGAACGGCCTTTCTCCGGATGGCACTTTGCCCCCAGGCGCCGTTGAATGCACGCAGGCGCAGTATGCTGCGGCGAGTTCGTGGACGGTGAAAAACGGCGCGATTGTCGCTGCTACGCCGCCATCGCCGACGCCGGCGCAGCGGGCCGCTGCCACTCCGGTCCCTGGTTGAATGGCTCACCTCAAGCTCTTTAGCAGCACAGAGAAATATACGTCATGAGATTTCGTATGCGATCCATCTGGGCGCCATTGGGCGCCTTTTTTATTGCGCTGACGTTCTCAGGGCTCATGATAAGCCATGCGGCGATGGCGACATGTTCAGGCGTCGGCGGCACTCCGTTTAACTGCACCGCCGGCAATGTGCCCACCGGCTCGGATTTGATTCTTGGCGGCAGCGAAACATCACCCCAGTCTGGAGAGACTGTTCGCTGGCAATGGAGCCAGGTCTTCGGCGCTGGCCATTTGGGCGCATCGGCCGGCGCCAACAGTGACATCACGGCGCTCTCCGGCCTCACAACGCCCGTGCCCGTGGCGGAAGGAGGCACCGGGCAGACTGCGGCAGGGTCGGGGGCAGCCAACGCAATCGGGGCTCTGGCGGAATCGAACAATCTCTCCGATCTTGGAAGCGCCTCTCAAGCTCGCAGCAATCTCGAGCTCGGCGCGCTCGCTACGGCCGGCGCTCCCTCTCTGGGTATCGTTACCAGCACTGGATCGGCTCTTGGCACTCTGACTGTCGGCTCGGGGCTCTTCTATAACTCCGGGACGAACACGCTGACCTCAACGGGTAGCGGCGGAACAGTCACCAGCGTCGGCTTGAGTGTGCCTTCGTTTCTTACCGCAAGCGGCAGTCCGATTACGGGCTCCGGCACTATTACGATCGGAGTTGCCAGCGAGGCAGCAAACGAAGTTTTGGCATCTCCCAATGGGAGCGCCGGGGTTATGGCGCCGCGTGCCCTGGTGGGAGCTGATATCCCGGCGATCAACCTGGCCACGAGCGGCGCTGGCGGCGTTACAGGCGTGCTGGGGATTGGGAACCTTCCGACCGGGACATCTGGGGCGTTAATTCCCCTTCTGAATGGCAACAATTCGCCGTCAGGAACGTGGGATTTCACGAATACCGCAGTATCAACGTCTCCCACGACAGGGAGCGCAGTATTTGCCGGCGGCGTTGGCATCTCCGGCCTTCTCAATACCAACGCGATCACATCCCTATCAACGGGGCAGTTCTTTACGCAGAACGGCGCGAATATAATCCGCTTGAACGATCGGCTATTTGCTGGCGCAGCGACTGTAAATGATGGCGCCTTTCCGAATGTTACCAAGGACTGGCTTTCGACATTCCAGACTTCGAGCACTGGCGGCAGTCTCAGCTCCGGTAGCATCGTCGGCAGCCAGGCTGCTATTCTTGCAAATGCGGATGGCGGCTTCGGACTTGTGGTGGGGAACGAAACCTCTCTAAATTCGATAGCTCAAGGCATTGGCGCGTTCTGCATCAACAACAATACATCGGCCGCTGATGATTGCTGGGCCGGATATGACGAAGCGCACCGCCTAAACGGCGTCACCGGACTTACCTATGGTCGCGAGATCGACGTTTCGAATCAGGGCACCGTTGTCTCAAACAATCCCTATGGGCAGAATCCAGGCCAGACAATCGACCTTCAGCTTGGTCTTGGCGATGGAGTTACGCTTCCAGGCGCCGCAGATGTCAC
>JASHVY010000071.1 GCA_030044345.1 Acetobacteraceae bacterium
ACCGCATCGGATGAGGAAACGCGGCGATTTCTCGCCGGACTGCATGCGAGCGCCATCGCCGCGGGGCGCGATCTCGCGGCGCGTTTCGATTTCTCGCGCATCCGCTCCGTCATCGATATCGGCGGCGGCTCGGGCGGATTGCTTGCCGGCCTCTGCGAGCAGCATCCCGACCTGCACGGCACGCTCCTTGAGCTGCCCCGCGTCGCCAGGATCGCGGCGCCAATGATCCACGATTCGGGTCTCGCCGCGCGGGTGACGATCGAGTCCGGGGATATCCTCACCGAACCGCCCACTGGGCCTCCCGCCGGGCGCTACGACGCCGCCATCCTGCGCGCTTTCCTCCAGGTGCTCTCGCGGGAGGATGCGGCGCAGGCCGTGCGGCACGCCGCCGCCTCGCTCAACCCCGGCGGGCGGCTTTTCATCATCGGCGCCGGCATTCTCGACAATGACCGGCGTGGCCCAGCCTCGGCGGTGTTCATGTCGGTCACCTTCATGAACCTCTATCGCGCCGGCGCCTCCTATACCGAGGCCGAGCACTTCGCCTGGCTCGCCGCGGCCGGCTGTTACGATCCCGAACGGATTCTGCTGCCGAGCGGCTCGAGCATCATCTGGGCAAGACGCGCGCTCTGAAAAACCGGGGCGCCCTACACCGTCGAAGCGGCCATGACTTCCGCCCGGCCGGCCGCGATCGCGGCCTGCGCGGCCGCGAGACGCGCCACCGGAACGCGGTACGGGCTGCAGGAGACGTAATCGAGCCCCGTTGCTTCGCAGAAGGCGATGCTCGCCGGGTCCCCGCCATGCTCGCCGCAAATGCCGAGCTTGAGATTGGGCTTGGCGGCGCGGCCTTTCTCGACGGCGATCCGCATCAGCGCGCCGACACCCTCGGTGTCGATCGAGACGAAGGGGTCCTTCGCCAGGACGCCCGCCTCGATATAGCGGGGCAGGAATTTCCCCGCATCGTCGCGTGAAAGACCGAAGGTGGTCTGGGTGAGATCGTTGGTTCCGAAGCTGAAGAAATCGGCGGCTTCGGCGATCTGGTCGGCCGTCAGCGCCGCGCGCGGCAGCTCGATCATCGTGCCGATGGTATAGGGCGTCTCCTGGCCGGTCTCGAAGAAGACCTGCTTCGCCACCCGCTCCACTTGGCCGCGCGTGATCTCGAGCTCGCGCCGTGTCGCCACCAGCGGAATCATGATCTCCGGCAGCGGCGCGTTGCCCGTCTCGCGCCCGACCGCGATCGCCGCCTCGAAGATCGCGCGCGCCTGCATGGCATAAATTTCGGGGTAGGTGATCCCGAGCCGGCAGCCGCGATGCCCGAGCATCGGATTGGCCTCCGCAAGCTCCGCCATGCGGCGGCGCATCGCCTCGACATCGGCGCCGAGCGCCTCGGCAACCTCCGCGAGCTCCGCCTCGGCATGGGGCAGGAATTCATGGAGCGGCGGGTCGAGCAGCCGGATCGTCACCGGCAGGCCGGCCATGATCCGGAAGAGGGCGATGAAATCCTCACGCTGGAAGGGCAGCAGGCGCGAGAGCGCCGCGCGACGCCCCGCCTCATCCGCCGCCATGATCATCTGCCGCACCGCGCCGATCCGCTCCGGCTCGAAGAACATGTGCTCGGTGCGGCAGAGCCCGATCCCTTCCGCGCCGAATCGCCGTGCGGTCTCGGCATCGAGCGGGGTCTCCGCATTGGCCCGCACACCGAGCCTGCGGAAACGGTCGGCCCATTCCATAAGCGTTACGAAATCGCCCGAGAGGGCGGGCTCGACCATCGCGACCGTGCCCACGAACACCTCTCCGGTCGCGCCGTCGAGCGTGATCGTCTCGCCTTCCTGCACGGTGATCCCGCCGGCCGAAAGCGTCTGCGCGCCGTAATCGACGGTGATGCCGCCCGCGCCCGCGACACAGGGCCGCCCCATGCCGCGCGCCACCACCGCGGCATGGCTGGTCATTCCACCGCGCGTCGTCAGAACGCCCGTCGCGGCATGCATGCCGTGAATATCCTCGGGGCTGGTCTCGATCCGCACCAGCACCACCGCCTCGCCGCGCGCCGCACGCATCTCCGCCTCGTCGGCGCTGAACACCACCGCGCCCGAGGCGGCACCGGGGCTCGCCGGCAGGCCGCGCGAAAGCAGCTTGCGCGGCGCGTTCGGATCGAGCGTCGGATGGAGAAGCTGGTCGAGATTCGCCGGATCGACCCGCGAGACCGCCTCGCTCTTTTCGATCAGCCCTTCCTCCGCCATCTCGACCGCGATGCGGAGGCTCGCCGCCGCGGTCCGCTTGCCGTTGCGTGTCTGCAACAGATAGAGCCGGCCGCGCTCGATCGTGAACTCGATATCCTGCATGTCGCGATAATGCCGCTCGAGCGTTTCCCGCACCGCGCAGAGCTCGCGATAGGCAGCCGGCAGCGCTTCCTCCATGCTGCGCTCATTCTCCTTGCCGCGCGCCTTGGAAAGCGGTGCGGGCGTGCGGATGCCGGCGACCACGTCCTCGCCCTGCGCATTCACCAGATATTCGCCGAAGAAGACATTCTCTCCGGTCGAAGGGTCGCGCGTGAAGCAGACCCCCGTGGCGCAATCCTCGCCCATATTGCCGAA
>JASHVY010000072.1 GCA_030044345.1 Acetobacteraceae bacterium
GCACAATGACGCAGGAACCGCGACATTCATTGCGCTGATGTGGCAAGGGACGCCGGCGGACTGCCCAATCACCCGCCCGTCCCGGTCCAAAATCGCGCAGGAGAGATCAAGGCGGGTCTTGATGTTGGTTGAATAGGCGGATTTGTATAGTGCTACGCACATCTCCTGTGCAGCGGCGTCGATTGCCTGGCGCATCACCTCAAAACGGATCGGATCGATCATGGACATCCTTGCGGCGTTCGATTGACAGTGCTGCCAGAAGGCATTACTGTTTCCGGTAACGTTACCGGAGGACGGCAATGGCTGTCAATGGCCGTCGGGCGGATGAATCGAACGGATAAGAATAAAGTGTGCAGTTCGGTTACGAGAAGTGCCAAATATTCCATGTGGCGATTGCTCCGCCAGGCGAGGTCGCCGAGTGTTCCATGGCCCGCGGTGTGGCGCTTTCCCGAACCCAAAGCACACTACGATGTGGTGGTCATCGGCGGCGGCGGACACGGGTTGGCCACTGCATATTATCTTGCCCGCGATCATGGCTTGCGCAATGTTGCGGTGGTCGAGAAGGGGTGGATTGGCGGTGGCAACTCCGGACGCAACACGACGATTGTCCGTTCGACGTACCTGGTCGATGCGAATGCACAATTTTATGAGTTTTCACTCCGGCTTTGGGAAACCCTGAGTGCAGAGCTCAATTTTAACGTCATGTTTAGCCAGAGGGGCCTCTATAATCTCTTCCATAGCGCGCGCGAACGTGAAATCCTGACGCGGAGGCAGAATGCGATGCGCCTCAATGGGATAGACGGAGAACTGATTGACCGGGATCAGCTCAAGTTTGAAGTACCAGAACTCAATATCGCTCCCTCGGCTCGGCTTCCGGTGCTGGGTGCGGTGGTTCAGAGACGGGGAGGGGTGGCACGCCACGATGCGGTGGTGTGGGGCTACGCACGCGCAGCTGATGGGTACGGAGTCGATATCATCCAGAACTGCGAAGCGACCGCGGTACGCTGCCAAGCGGGTTGCGTGCGGGGGGTGGAAACGACGCGGGGTTTTATCGCCGCCGACAAGGTAGGGCTAGCGGTCGCCGGGAACACGAGCGCGCTCGCGGCAACAGTCGGGCTCAAGCTTCCGATCGAGACCCACCTGTTGCAGGCCTGTGTTACGGAACCGGTGAAGCCCTTTCTGAATCGTGTAGTCACATCGGCGACCCTGCACGTCTATGTCAGCCAGACAGACAAGGGGGAGGTTCTCATTGGAGGAGATCTCGACGGATACAATTCATATTCCCAACGCGGAAGCTTTCGCACGATTGAGAAAAATCTTGCGCATGCGATAGAATTGTTTCCTCAGCTTTCACGCCTTAGGCTGATGCGTCACTGGGCTGGTACAATGGATATGACGATGGATGGCAGCCCGATTATCGGTAACACCGAGGTAACCGGCCTTTATATCAACGGCGGCTGGTGCTACGGCGGATTCAAGGCAATCCCCGGAGGTGGTTTTTGCTTCGCGCATACGATTGCTCGAGACGAACCGCATCTACTGAATACCCCCTTTCGGTTATCTCGTTTTTGCAGCGGTCCGCTCATCAACGAAAGGGGAGCACCGCCTATGCCAAACGCTCACTGAGTGGACAATCGATGTTGCTGATTCCCTGCCCGTGGTGTGGGTCACGCTCCGAACGCGAGTTTGTCTATGGTGGCGATGCGGATGTTGTCCGGCCAACTGATCCCGATTCGATCTCGGATTCCGAATGGCTCGATTATGTCTACCTACGGAGAAATCCGCGAGGTTGGCACAATGAGTGGTGGTTTCATGAGCAGGGTTGCGGCCAATGGTTCAGCATCGTGCGGGACACCGTCAGCCACCAGATAGCTCCGCCGGAATCGCCCAAGTCTGTACCAGGGGGACCTGCAACGTGAGCCAATCTGCAAGGCTTGCGGAGGGGGGCGTTTGGATTGATCGGACTCAGCCCTGTCGATTTACATTTGACGGTCGGCCCTATACTGGATTTTCCGGTGATACACTAGCGTCCGCGTTGCTCGCAAACGGCGTGCGAGTGGTGGCGCGTAGTTTTAAGTACCACCGGCCGCGTGGAATCACGGGTCTTGGTGCCGAGGAGCCGTGCGCGCTGGTCACGTTGGGGCGCGCCGATCTTGCAGAGCCAAACGCACGGGCGACGACAACTTTGCTTGAGGATGGCCTTCAAGCGCGCAGCCAGAATTGCTGGCCAAGCTTAAAGCATGATCTTGGTTCATTGGTACAACTGGCTGCGCCGGCCATCCATGCTGGTTTCTATTACAAGACATTCATGTGGCCGCGGTGGGCCTGGCCATGGTACGAGAAGGGGCTTCGTCGGATGGCTGGACTCGGTCCAGCACCGCAAAGCCCCGATGCGGATTACTACGACAAGCGTTATGCGGTGACCGACGTCCTCGTCGTCGGCGCAGGCCCAGCGGGACTTGCGGCTGCCTTGATCGCGGGCAGGGCGGGCGCACGGATTGTCATCGCAGACGAAAATCCTGTCTTCGCAGCATCGGTGGCTGGCGCACCGAATCGAATCGGTGACAGCACAGCCGAACAATGGGCCGCCTCAGTGATCGGCGAGCTTGCATCGCTGCCGCGTGTGACTCGGCTTACTCGTACCACTGCGATCGGTGCTTACGATCATAATTTTCTGGTACTCAATGAAAGACTGCCCAGAACTGAACGCGCTCCGCGTGAACGGCTCTGGAAGCTGCGAGCGCGCCAAGTGATCATTGCCACCGGGGCCACGGAACGACCAATCGTGTTTGCGCGAAACGACCTTCCCGGCGTCATGACGGCGTCCGCGGCTCGCGGGTATTTGCGGCGCTTCGGAGTACTCTGCGGCAGGCACGTCGTCGTCTTCCTCAATAACGAGAGCGGATACGCAACGGCTCACGAGCTCGCGGCGGTCGGGGCAGATTCGGTCTGTGTAGTGGACTGCCGGTCCGTATCAGAGAGCGCAGCGTTGGCGGCTAAAGCGGGTATCCGAGTGTTGCTCGATGCGACTGTCAGCGGTGGAATTGGCTCAAACGGCCTACGCGCTGTCGAGGTCCGGACCGACAAGGATGGGCGCACACAGCGTCTGGCATGCGATCTGCTGTGCGTTTCAGGCGGATGGAATCCCAATACCCATCTTGTTTCGCAAAATCGCGGCAGGCTGAGATGGGTTGAGGAGATTGCGGCCTTCGTCCCAGATGCCTCGACCTCAGAGTTCATCTCCGCCGGCGCCTGCAATGGTCGTTTTGCTCTCGGTGATTGCATTGAGGACGGCATGAACGCCGGGGCACTCGCGGCACGTTCTGTCGGACTGCCGCCGCCTGCATTCACCGCACCTGGTGCCAAGGGTGAGCCAGTTGGCAATCTGCGCCCGTTGTGGATCGTCCTCGGCAAAGGGCACAGGTTTGTCGACTTGCAGAACGACGTGACTGCCGCGGATATTGCGATGGCGGCAGACGAAGGCTACCGTTCGGTGGAACATCTCAAACGCTATACAACACTCGGAATGGGCACTGACCAGGGTAAGCTGGGCAATGTTAACGGGCTGGCATTGCTTGCCGATGCAATTGGTATCGCTATCCCTGCTATTGGCACGACGACCTTCCATCCTCCCTATACGCCGGTGACGGTTGGGGCGATTGCGGCGCTAGAGACCGGCGAGCAGGCTAACCCGAAACGTCGTACCGCTGCCCATGCGTGCCACATTCGAGACGGCGCGGTGTTCATCGACGCTGGGCAGTGGGAGCGCCCTGG
>JASHVY010000073.1 GCA_030044345.1 Acetobacteraceae bacterium
CGTTCTTTGCCCTGCCGGTCGAAACATATTCCCAAATCCCATTCCAAAATTCGTCCTGAAACGCTCGCCCAGGATCAGCACGACGGATCAATGTGGCGGATCAATACGGCGCTTGGCGAACAAGGCAGGAACACCCAGAAATTTCGCCAGAAATTTCGTGTGTAACACTGTTATCGCGATACGACATCGGTCCGTAAGAACGTTCCGCTACTTCTGCCTCCTCATCGTGGTGAGGAGAAGCGGAATGCCCTGTCTTTCCTGCAAGCTGCTTTCCCGCAAGCTGCAAGACGCAACCGGATGGAAGGACAGCTTCATCGCAAGGTCCTCTCCAGCCACGAACCTTGGCACGGAGAACACGGGCGGAACTGGGTGGGGAGCCTGGCTCGTCACAGGCCTCTTCAAAATCGATGCAGCCCTCCTGGCGTGCTTCCGCGTCGCAGGACGATCCCTTCTCGATGCCTTCGCCAATTACGGAACCGCATTTCACGGCATTCATCCGGCTCTGCACCCGTATCGGGACGATGGGCAGCTCTCCTTGACACAGGAAGAACGCTATTCCCGCGAGATCGCCGCCATGACCTCCTATGAGGAAATCATGTTCGAGGAGGAAGCGATGCAGGAAACCTTGGCGCTCGGGCGAAGCGTCGAGCCTCTTCGCCGGGCGGCGCAAGTCCGGCGGCGGGCCTGAGGCGCGAGACAGGTTCGCTCCGGCTTCACGCCCGGCGCTTGAGAGCGGGATGTGTTCGTTCCCTCTCCCCTATCCCGCTCTCTCCATTCGTTTTCCAGCGTGATTCAGACCTCCGGTGATCCCACCTCCGGTCATCACGATTTAAGCGAGAATGGCGCCGGCACGGGCGATCATCGTCAGCGCCTGGACGCGGAGGCCAAAGGGCCCGAGAGCGGCGACCGGCGCCCAAACCAGCTCAGCCACGTCGGAGCCCGCCCGCGCGTCGCCAGACGCATACGCAGCGGCAAAATCGAGAATCGTGTAGTGAAAACGGATCCGTCCCTCTTCATCGCGATGGATGCTGTCGAAATATCCCACCAGATGCAGATCGCCGACGGCGAGGCCGGTTTCCTCCGCAAGCTCCCGTCGTGCCGCCGCCTCCGCAGTCTCCCCAAGCTCCTGCGCCCCACCCGGCAGGCTCCATTCGCCCATCGCCGGCGCCTGGCCGCGACGGACGAGAAGAACGGCCCCTTGCCGCAGGACAATGACACCAATACCGACGAGCGGGCGGGCCGGATATTCGCGTCCTGTCACGTCTTCCCCGGCGGCTTGGCGAGCAGATCATCGAGCGTGGGAGCGATCGCGCTCTCCCGCGATTCATCGAGCCGGTAGCTCCAGTCACCGAATTTCCCGGCGAGCGCCTTCGCCTCCGCGTCCGTCCCGGAAGCCGCGAAGCGGGCCCAAAGATTGCTCCCCTCCTCGGCGAGCGTCATCTCGACCGTCGTGCCGCCGGCGAGCGTGAAGACCGTGTGTGCGAAGACCTTCCCGGGTAGCGCCGGGCCCGCCCGGACGGAGGAGAAGGAGAGGTTTTCGAGCGCGCGCCAGACATCATCGAGCTTGTAGGATTCGAGCGGCTTCTGCTGCCCCGGTGCGGTCAGCGCGAGCTTCCCGTCTTTTGGCGCGAAGACGAGCGTCTCCGCCCCGCGCGTGACCGTAACCCCCGTCACCTTGCTGTGGTCGATGTTCGTGAGGCTATGATCGATCCAGAGATCGGGCTCGGCATCGACATTCATCTGGCCCTGGGCCAGCCAGGACTGGTCCTGGCCGGGTCGGCGCACATAGAGAGTCTCGGTCCCCTCGCCCGAGGTCGCATAATTCTGATGCCCGATGATCAGACTGGCGATCGCGCGCCCTGCGCCCCCGCTTATGGTGACGAGCGTGCCGGTCGCTCCCGATTTCCCAGGATCATCGACCCCGAGTGCCGCGAACTGTGCAGGTTCGGCCGTGCGCCTGCCCACCGCACGCAGCTCGGCGAGGCCCGCAAGCATCGCGTGCAGCTTGGTCGCGATGACCGGGTAGAAGCCGAGGCTCGGCAAGGTCCAGACATCGCCCTTGCGGACAATGGCGAAGCGCTTGCCCGCGTGCATGATCTCGATCCTCTCCGCCTTCGCCAGCGCCGCGTCGAGCCCCGGAAAAAGCAACGTTCCGGTACTCGCCTGCTCCTGCTCGGCCGGGTTCTGATACGGCCCGAAATACCAACCCGCGCCAAGGACAATGACGGCGACGACGACGAGAATGAGGGTGGTGCGCGGCTTCATGCGCGTGCGTGCCGGCGGCGGCTGCGGCGGACGAGGCCGAGCCCGATCGCGATCAGCACCAGCAGCACCGGCACCAGGACGACACAGAAGATGCGAAGCTCCGTCTCGAGCCGGGAGATGTTCCGGTCAAGATCGAACTCCACCCGGCGGAGCTGCTCGCGCGTCTGCACGATCTCTTGCTCGGCAGCGGCGATCGCCTGGGACTGGGCCGGCGTGAGCAGCGCTTCGGAAGAAGGTCCGCCCTTGGCCCCGCCGCTCGCGGTGCCGCTGCGAAGCGCCGAGAGCTTCTCCTCGGTCTGCCTGAGCTTCGCCTGAAGCCCGAGCTCGGTGCGGCGGAAGCGCTCCTGCGCATTCGCCTGCATCGCCTGGATCAGGGTGAAGGGCCGGCTCACCACGCCGCTTCCGCGCAGCGAGAGCAGAAGATCGCCCCCGGCGAGCGAGCCGATCAGGTTGGAGACAAGGGCGCCATTGTCGCTGAACGGGATGGCTTCGGGCTGGCCAAAGAAATTCTGCACCTGCACCCAGAACCGGTCGGCGAGAATATCCGAATCGGCAACGACGACGAGATCGGCCGGCTTCTTCGTCACCGCGATATAGGGCGGCAGGTTCGCCGCCCTCTTGGTCCCCGAGGGCAGCGGCGGCGGACCCGTGAAGGCCGAGTGCAGAATTCCCCGCACCCGCGCGGCGATCACGCGCGGCCCGCCCGCAGGCTTGAAGCTCGCGAGCAGCTTCGCCGGATTTGGATCGAGGCTCACCTCCTTGACCGGCAGCACCTCCGATTGCGGGCTCGATTCAAGAAGCGGCGTGAAGCGGACATCCGCCCCCATCTTCTTCGTGATGAAGCCGGGAGAGGCCACGGTAACCTGCGTCAGGTCCGCGGTGGCGGGGTCGGCGTGGGAAAGTCCGTTGCGGATATTGAACCAGGCGACATAGGGCACCGCGGCGACGTCATCCTGTTCGCTCGTCTGCACCTCGATCGCTCCGGTCAGGTCGCCCACCACCCGGTTCGGGTCGTACGCGATGCCCCAGTCCGCGAGCAGCGGCTCGAGGGTCGAAGAATTGTCGAGGGAGGGAATTCCTTGCGGCCCCGGAATACCCGCCTCCGCCTCGCTATAGGGATCGACCATCACCATCAGCCGCCCGCCGCGCATCACGAACTGATCGATCGCATAAAGCGCGGGCTCGCTGAGATTCTGCGCCTGGGCGACCAGCAGCACCTGGATCTTGGGGTCGATCACCTGGGTATCGAGCGGCACCTGCTCAACATCGAAATCCTTCTGCAGCTCGAGCATCGCCATCCAGGGCCCGCCCGGCTGGCCGGGCTGGCCTCCTCCCTCCGCCATCAGGCGCGGATCGCCCGAGAGCGGCAGTGAGGACATCACGCCGATGACGGGGGGCTTCGGGTTGGCAAGCTCGGAGACCAGCCGGCTCAAATCATATTGCAGGAAGGGCGCGCGGGTCGGATCGAGGAAAGGAATGGTCTTCTGGGTATCGATCAGGTTGGTGCCGGCGAGGCCGAAATAGACCTTCGTCCCCTGCTGATCGAGCGGCACGCCCGTGAGCCCATAGCCGAGCGCCTGATCCTCGACGCGGCTGAAGGGTTGAGGATCGTAGAAATCGAGCCGGATCATGCCATGCGCGCGGGCGGCATATTCCCGCAGCATCGCCTCGACACGGTCGGCATATTCGCCGTAGAGCGACAACCGTGCCCCGAGCGCGCGGGAATAATAGAGCCGGAGCGTGATGGGCTGCTTGAGTCCGGCGAGGATTTCCCGCGTTCCCGGAGAGAGCGAATAGATTCGCCCCTCCGTGAGATCGAGCTGCACATTGGCGAAGCGCGAATCGACGAAGAGATTGACGCCGATTGCGATCGCCGCAACGGCGAGGACAGCGAGCGCGGAGGACCAGACTCGCCGGGCAGGCGCGGCCATCGCCTCAGCTCGCCTTGTCGTGGTCGATGACCACTGCGTTCACGAACAGCCAGAAGCCGATGAAGCTCGCAAAGAAGACGAGGTCGGGCAACCGGATCAAACCCTGGGCGAAGGACTGGAACCGCGCGATCAGCGAGAATCTCCGCGCGATCTCGGCGAGCACGGGAAGGTTGCGGTCGAGAAAATCGGTGACCACGGGATAGGCCGAGAGCGCGAAGACGAAGGAGATGGCAATCCCGAGCACGAAGGCGATCACCTGGTTCTTGGTCATTGCCGAGGTCGCGGACCCCACCGCGAGGAAGGCGCCGGAGACCAGCACGCCGCCAAGATAGCCACAGGCGATCACACCATTGTCGGGCGCACCCAGGATATTGACGGTGATGACGAAGGGAAAGGTGAGTGCCAGCGCAATGATGCAAAAGACCCAGGCGGCGAGGAACTTGCCGATCACCGCCTGCCCTTCCGTCACCGGCAGCGTGAGCAGAAGCTCGATCGTGCCGAGCCGCCGCTCCTCCGCCCATAGCCGCATGCTGATCGCCGGCACCAGCAGCAGAAAAACCCAGGGCAGGAACTCGAAGAAGGGAACGAGGTCCGCCTGCCCGCGAGCGAAGAAATCCCCGGCATTGAAGGTGAGCGTGCCTTGCAGGACGAGGAAGATGACGATGAACACATAGGCCACGGGCGTGGCGAAATACCCGTCGAGCTCGCGGCGGGCGATGATCAGCGCCTGGCGCATCACGCGGCCTTGCGCAGGCTGGATGGAATCGTGATCGCCCGGAACACTTCTTCCAGCCGCCGCTCGGGGTCGCGCGCGGCGAGCCCGGCCGGCGTGTCATCCGCCACCACCCGCCCGCCGGCGATGATGATCGCGCGCGTGCACACCGCATCCACTTCCTCGAGCAGATGGGTGCTGATGACGATCGCCTTCTCCGGGGCCATGCGGCGGATCAGAGTGCGCACCTCATGCTTCTGGTTGGGGTCCAGCCCGTCCGTCGGCTCGTCTAGCACCAGTACCGATGGATCGTGCAGGAGTGCCTGGGCAAGGCCGACGCGGCGCTTGAAACCTTTCGAGAGCGTCTCGATCGTCTGCAGCCGCACGCTCTCGAGCTGGGTGAGCGCGGTCGCTTCGGCCACGCGCCGCCTCAGCGCCGCGCCGGCATAGCCGCGGACGCGGGCGACGAAGCGAAGGAAGCCGAGCACCGTCATCTCGGGATAGGTCGGCGCGCCCTCGGGCAGAAAGCCCAGATGTTTTCGCGCCGCGACCGGCTCGGCGATCACATCATGCCCGGCGATCGCGGCACTGCCCGCGGTCGGCATCACAAAACCCGCCAGCATGCGCATGGTGGTGGTCTTGCCGGCGCCGTTGGGCCCGAGGAAGCCCAGCACCTCGCCCTTGTCCAGCCGGAAGGAGACATCGTCCACGGCGGTGAAGCTGCCGAACCGCTTGGTAAGGCCCGCGATCTCGATCAGTGCCGCCACCCCGCTTTCCCCCTCCCCGAACCCGTTGGGCTCGGGGTCTAACCGAAATGACGGAGGTTGCAAGCGAGCCCGGCCCGTTCCGCGGACGAATGGCGCAGAGTTAATCACCAGGCAACGAACCACCAGACAACAAACCACCGGGCAACGAACCACCGGGCAACGAACCCGTGATGAGGGCAATCGGCTCACGGATGCGCGCGATCGGCGGATTTTCTTCGGCACCGAAGGGCTCTATAGGACCCCTGCCCATGACCGAGCCCGCAACACCGCTCGAGCTGCGGCGGCGGCGCGCGCTTTATCGCGCCACGCACCGTGGCACGGATGAAAACGACTTCCTGATCGGCGGCTTCGTCGCCCGGCGCATCTGGGGGATGGACGAGACGACTCTCGCCGCGCTCGAGGATCTGCTCGAGCTGCCCGACCCGGACCTCGCGGACTGGATCTCTGGCCGCCGCCCG
>JASHVY010000074.1 GCA_030044345.1 Acetobacteraceae bacterium
GGGACAGACGTTGAGGACCTCCGCCCAAGGGCGGATGCACGGGGATGGCTGATACGATGGACTGGGACAAGCTGCGCGTCTTCCACGCCGTGGCGGAGGCGGGCAGCTTCACGCACGCCGGAGAGACGCTCAATCTGAGCCAATCGGCGGTATCGCGGCAGATTTCGGCGCTGGAGGAGGCGCTGCAAGTGCCGCTGTTTCACCGCCACGCACGCGGCCTCATCCTGACCGAGCAAGGCGAGGCGCTGAACCGCACGGTGCGCGAGGTGTTCGCCAAGCTCGCGATGACCGAGGCGCTGCTCACCGAGAGCAAGGAGAAGCCGGCCGGGCGCCTCAAGGTCACCACCACCGCCGGCTTCGGCTCGCACTGGCTGGCGCCGCGCCTGCACCGGTTTCTCGACCTCTACCCCGATGTTTCGATGACGCTGCTGCTCGATGATCTCGAGCTCGATCTCGCGATGCGGGAAGCCGATGTCGCGATTCGCATGCACCCGCCACGACAGCCGGAGCTGGTGCAGCGGCACCTGCTCGAGATGAGCTGGCATGTCTGCGCCTCGCCCGGGTACCTCAAGCGCTTCGGGGTGCCGCAGCGGGCGGAGGATCTCGATGCGCACCGGCTGATCCTGTTCGGTGATTACCGCGCGCCGGTGGAGGATGTGAACTGGCTCGCCGATGCCGGGCGGCGTGCGGGCGCGATGCGGCGGGCAACGCTGGAAGTGAATTCCCTGCAGGCGATGGCGCTCGCGATGCTTTCCGGCCTCGGGATCGGCGCGCTGCCCGATTACATGGCGCAGGAGATGCAGGGGCTGGTGCGGGTCCTGCCCGAGCTCAAGTCGCCCAAGGTCGATGTCTATTTCGTCTATCCGGAAGAGCTCCGGAATTCCAAGCGCGTCGCTGTCTTCCGCGACTTCCTGCTCGCGGAGCTCGCCAACAAAAGCTGAGAGCCCCGGATCTTCAAACCCAGGATCTTCAAGTCCCCGATCTTCAAGTCCCGGGGCGCGGCTTCAATCCGGCCGCCTCGATGCCCGCCACGGCGCAAGCCTCGTCATTGTCCGAGACATCGCCAGAAATGCCGACAGCGCCAAGAATCTCGCCGCTTGCGCTTTCGGCAAGCACGCCGCCGGGCACCGGCACCAGCCGGCCCTGGCTCGCCATCGCGATCGCGTTCACGAAGGAAGGCGATGTCTGCGAACGGGTGAAAAGCTCGCGGGAACCGAGGCCCAGGCCAAGCGCGCCCCATGCCTTCCCGAACGCGATCTCGGGGCGGAGAATCCCCGAACGATCCTCGCGCTCGAGGGCGACCAAATGGCCGCCGCTATCGAGCACGGCGACAGTGAGCGGCGCGAGGCCAAGCGCCCGGCCGTGCTTGCGCGCAGCTTCGACGATGGTGCGAGCCTGGGCCAGGGTGATGCCGGACATTGCGCGCCTTTCCTGCTTGGAAGCGCCAAGGTTGGACCGGCCCTCAGGCAGCGGCAAGGCATGGCGGCCGATTGTGGAGAAAGGGATGCGTTCGCTCCCGCTCGCTTATCCCGCTCTCCGTCTTTGTTTTCCCGCGTGATTCAGACCTGCGGTGATCCCACCTCCGGTCATCACGCTCTCGCTTTATTTTCTCGATCAATTTCATGGCTTTGGCGGATCGCTCTGCGATCCACCAGAAGCCATATTGATCTAGGCGCGGCCGTAGCTATCCTCAAGACGCACGATATCGTCCTCGCCGAGATAGGCGCCGCATTGCACTTCGATGATCGTGAGCGGAATGCGGCCCGGATTCTCCATCCGGTGCACTTCGCCGAGCGGGACATAGATATCCTCGTTTTCGCTGAGCAGGCGCTTCTCCGCGCCCACCGTGACGAGCGCGCTGCCGGAGACGACGACCCAGTGCTCGGCGCGATGGAAATGCTTCTGCAGGCTCAGAATGCCGCCCGGATTGACGACGATGCGCTTGACCTGGAACCGCTCGCGAAGGATCAGGCTTTCATAGTAGCCCCAGGGACGGAAGACGCGCCGGTGGCTCACCGCCTCGCTGCGGCCCGCGGCCTTGAGCCGATCCACCACCGATTTCACGTCCTGCGCGCGGTCGCGATGCACCGCGAGCACGGCATCGTCGGTCGCGACCACCACGACATCCTTGAGGCCGACGACGGCGGCAAGCCTTCCCTCGCTCCGCACATAGCAGCCGGCACTGTCCTCCACGAGGACATCGCCCACGGCGACATTCCCGGCCTCATCCTTGGCGCCGATCTCCCAGAGCGCGCGCCAGCTTCCGATATCCGACCAGCCGAGATCGGCGGCGACGACAGCGGCGCGGCGCGTGCGCTCGGCCACGGCATAATCGAGACTGATGGCCGGGCAGGCGAGGAAGGCCTCGGCGCCGAGACGGATGAAGTCCGGATCCTCGCGCCTTGCCTCGACCGCCCGCCGCACCTCCGCCAGCAACGCGGGCGCATGAAGGGCAAGTTCGTCGAGCAGGGTCCGGGCGGTGAAGACGAACATCCCCGAATTCCAGAGATAGGAGCCTTCGGCGAACAGCCGGGCCGCCATCTCTTTGTCCGGCTTCTCGATGAAACGGGCGATGGCGGAGACCCCCGGGGCTTCGGACAGGGGCGCACCGGGCTCGATCCAGCCATAGCCGGTCTCGGGGCGGGTCGGCGTCATGCCGAAGGTGACAATCCAGCCCGCGCGGGCGGCCGGCAGGGCGGCGGCAAGCGCATCGCCGAGCGCCTCGGGCGCGCCGATCGCTGCATCCGCGGCCATCATCCAGAGCACTTCGTCCGGATCCGCCTCAGCGACCAGAAGGGCGGCGGCGGCGATCGCGGGGGCGCTGTTGCGCCCCTCCGGCTCGAGCATGATGCGTGGATTTTCGATGCCCGCCGCCTGCATCTGCTCGGCGATCAGGAAGCGGTGCGCCTCGTTGCAGACGATGAGCGGCGGGGCGAAGTCGGCGCCGCTGGCGCGCAGCGCCGTCTCCTGGATCAGCGATTGCTCGGAGACGAGCGGCCAGAGCGGCTTTGGGAAGCCCTCACGCGAGAGGGGCCAGAGCCGCGTACCCGCCCCGCCCGAGAGGATGACCGGAACGATGCGGCCGGCGCCGGCGGCGCCCGAAGCGGGCGCCGAGCCGGGAGAGGGCTCCATGAGGTTCATCGCGGTCTCCGCCAATCGGTCGGGGGGCTTCGCTTCGGATTATCGCCGATGACCCTCCTCCGGACAAACGCGGGCCCCGGACAAACGTGAGGATGCCGATCCATCGGGCATCTTGCCCGAGGGGAAGCGGCGCTTCATCATGCATCGCAGCATGGCCCCGGATCGCTCCATGGCCGAGGCGGCCCGACCGACCACATCCTTGACTGAACAGAGATGACGAAATGGCTTCTCGCCGCGCTCACGGCGGCCGAGGCGCGCGAGAGGCTCGCCGCGCGCCCGGTGATCCTGGTCCCGCTCGGCAGCCAGGAGGATCAGGGGCCCCATGCTCCGATGGGGGATTTCCTTCTCGCCGAGGCGATGGCCGAGCGGATCGCCATGCGCGCCGCCGCGCTCGGCACCGACACGCTGGTGACGCCGGTGGTGCCTTTCGGCGCCGCCGACTATTTCGGCCATGCGCCCGGCGGGATCGCGCTCTCGGCCGCGACGTTCCGGGCTTTGCTTTCGGAGATTCTCGAGGCACTGCTGCGCCATGGCGAGAGGCGGCTCGTTCTGGTCAACGGCCATGGCGGCAATGCGCCAGTGATCCATGAGGTGGCGCTCGCGATCCGCAAGACCCGCGGCATCGCCATCCCGACCTTCCCGCTCTGGCGCGTAGCGAACGGGCTGCTGCCGGCCATTCTTGGCGCCGAGAAGGCGCGGGCGGCGAGCGGCCATGGCGCCGACCCGCTCAGCAGCGTCGCGATGTATCTTTTCCCAGCGCTGATGCGCCCTGACCTCGTTCCAGAGCCGGCCGGGCCCAGCCGGTTTCTCGGGCTTCCCGTCAGCGGTCTCGGCACGGCAGAGTTCGAAGCGGCCGAGATTCAGATCCCGATCACGTTCGACGAAGCCGCGCCCGGCGGCACGCTGGGCGATGCGCGCCTCAGCTCCGCCGCGACCGGGGCGGCGCTGGTCGCGCAACTGACCGAGCTCGGCGCCCGCTTCGTCGCGCACTATGCGAAGGAGACCAAGTGACACATCTCTCCTTCGAGTGGCCGCGATGGACGGAGCGACCCGATTGCCGCACAGAGGCGCTGGTTTGGAGGGCGGTTTGAACAGGATCTCGCTTGCTTCATGAGGAATGCGCGATCAGGGAGACCCCGCCGGATGGACGTTGAGCAGCTCGGCGTCCGGCTGATGCGGCCGATGCAGGCGATTCCGGCGACCTTCTACAGCTATTTCATTGTCGGCGGGGTGGCCACCGTGGTCGATATCGGCGGCTTCATGCTGCTCATCGCGAAGTTCGGTGTGCCGTGGTTCTGGGCTGCGGTTGCAAGCTTCCTCGTCTCCGTCGTCGTCAATTACGTGCTTTCGATCCGCTTCGTCTTCGAGAGCGGGGTGCGGTTTCAAAGACATCACGAGGCCGTTCTCGTGCTGGGCGTGAGCGCCATCGGCCTCCTGCTCAACGAGGCGGTGCTCTGGGTGATGATCGAGATGGCGGATGTGGGCAAGCTGCCGGCCAAGCTGTTCGCAACCGCCGTGGTCTTCCTCTGGAACTATGGCGCGCGGCAGAAATTCATCTTCCGCGCGCCGCGATAGGCCGCGCCCGATTTGGCCCGAATGCCCAACCCGTGATACGGGAGAGACCATGATCGAGCTTGCCGCCTTTCACGCGAGCCTCGCGAATGAGGCGCCCCCGCCTGAGCTTTCCAGCGCGCTTGCCGCGCTCTGGTGGGATGCGAAGGGCGATTGGAACCGCGCCCACGCGCTGGCGCAGGAGGATCCCGGCAAGGAAGGCGACGCCGTTCACGCCTATCTGCACCGCAAGGAAGGCGATAGCGAGAACGCGCGATACTGGTACGCGCGCGCCGGAAAGCCGGCGGCGATGGGCACGCTGCAAGGGGAATGGGAGGCGCTGGTGCGGGAGCTCACGGGGGAAAAGCCATGAACGCGGATGCGAAGAAGACCGTGCTCAGGATGATCCCCTACGGGATCTATGTGCTCACCGCGCTCGACGGGAAAGGCGGCGTCGCCGCGGCCACCGTGAACTGGGTGACGCAGACGGCGTTTTCGCCCCCTCTTCTGGTCGTCGGCGTCAAGGCTGACTCGGGAGCCGCCGCGGTCGTGAAGAGCACGGGGACATTCGCGCTCAACATGCTCGGCAAGGATGGCAAGGGGCTCGCCTTCACCTTCTTCCGCCCGGCCGAGCTGGATGGGGAAAAAATCTCCGGCCAGAGTTTCCATCGCGGCGCCAATGGCGCGCCGATCCTGGAAGCAGCGATCGGAGCCGTGGAATGCACGGTGAAGACGATCGTCGAGCAGGGCGATCATCACATCGTCGTCGCCGAGGTGACTGAGGCGCACCTTGCCACGCCGCCCTCGGGGCGGCCGGACGCGGCGATCCTGGAAATGAAGGATCTGGGCGAGTCCGTGTTCTACGGAGGTTAAGAGCCTGTTTGGGAATGCTACTGCGGTGGTCGTCCGACTCACCGCAGCGCATTCAAACA
>JASHVY010000075.1 GCA_030044345.1 Acetobacteraceae bacterium
AACGGTTATCCCTTGTATTCGATGATATATAGCCCAACGTTGAAATCGGTGCTGAAGATCAAGCCGTCCCGATTCACGAACACGTCCGCCGAGTGCAGGACCTTCGGACGGTTCGGTCGCGGGTCCACCATTCTTTCGGGTGTCGGGGGCACGCAGGCGCCGACTTCGCGCGGGGCGAATTTGTTGCTGATGTCGTAGGCGCGCACGCCGGCGTTCTGATACGTCGCAAAGATCAGCTCTTCGCTATAGAAACTGCCTGGCCTGTTCTCGTGCACGTTGTGTGGCCCGAAATGGCCGCCGATTGCCAGGTAATCGTGATCCGTCGGCTCCGGGAATGTCGCGATGCTGATCGGGTTGGATTTAATCCGATTGTCGAACACCCAGATCGGCTTCTCGCCATCCTCCTTGTTGTCCAGTACCGCCTCGTCCACCACGATCAACAGCTCGCGCTTCGGCAGTGGCAGCGCATTGTGCGTGCCACCTCCGAATGGAGGAGCCCACACCTTGTGGGTGATCAGCTTGGGGGCGGCGCGGTCGCTTACATCGACCACGGCGAGGCAGGCGTCTCGCCAGGAGCAGTATGCAATGTCTCCGTGCACGATCGGATGATGCAACCCGTAGCGACCATATTCGCTCGGCCAGTTCGGAACCTCGCCTGCTGCAAGGTTCATGCCCGGCAGCCAGTATTTGCCGGCCAGCAGCGGCTTGGTCGGATCGGCCATGTCGATGGTGATCAGGATGTAGTCGGAAAACCCGTCGAGAAACGCCGAGGCGTACGCCCAGCGCCCGCCTACATACCAGCAACGGTGCAATCCGCTTCCGCTCACCGGGAGAAAACCGATCTGCCGTGGGGCCTCCGGCCGGCTCACATCGTACACCGCCAGACCTGACGACCAGTTTTTCTCTTTGTGGTCTTCCGCATGAGCGCCGATTTTGCCCTTGTAATAGTTTCTCTCGTCGGCCATTCCTTCCAGCTGAAAGTGATCTTTCGCATGGACCACCAGCAGCAGGTCGCCGTGCTGCTGCAGATGCACCGATGTGGTGTTCGCCGGTGAGGCGACATAGCTCACCGGTGAGGGTCTTGTCGGGTCGCGGACGTCAATGACGGAGAAGCCCCTTGAAAACACGTGTCCGACATAGGCGTAACCCTTGTGCACCATGACCTGCACACCATCCGATCGCCCGCCGCCCTGGTCGGTGTGGCCGATGATGCGCATGTTGGACGCATAGCTGGGCGTTATAGACTCTGCCATAGGTTACTCCCGTTCGATTTTCCGGCGCCCACGCACTCAATAACCACTTGGCGGCCGCGTAGCGGACGCACCGACCCAGGAACACCGCGACAGCATGTTGTCTGCATAAGCCGTGGCTAGAGCGGATCGCGCCTGACTGGAATCGCGAAGCGATCCAGGGGCGCCGCGAATCCGCTCGGAAAGATAGCCTAGAGCGCATTCAGTCAGAGTGAACACGCTCTAGCCTCGCCCGACAAACGGCATCTTCGTTGCCATTACCGTAACGAACAGTGCATTCGCGTCCTGCTTGAGTCCAGCCATATAGACGATAGTACGGCTGACATTATCGACATCCATCGTCGGCTCCGGCTTCAGCGTCCCGTCGGCCTGCGGCACGCCCCCGGCCATGCGCGCCGTGAGCGGCGTGGCGGCATTGCCGATGTTGATTTGTCCACAGGCGATGTCGTATCGGCGCCCGTCCAGCGCGATCGTGCGCGTGAGGCCGGTGATGGCGTGCTTGGTCGCGGTGTACGGCGCCGAACCAGGCCGCGGCGCGTGGGCGCTGATCGAGCCGTTGTTGATGATGCGCCCGCCTTGGGGCGTCTGGTCACGCATCATCCGGAAGGCGGCGTTCGCCACCAGGAATGCTCCATTAAGGTTGACGTCCACCACCGAACGCCACTGTTCCCAAGTCAGGTCGCCGAAATTCGTGCTGGGGACGTTGCCGCCTGCGTTGTTGAACAATAGATCCAGTCGGCCAAATTTCTCTCGCGTCGCTGCGAACAGGTTGGCTACAGATACCGGATCGGTCACGTCCACAGGCACTGCGAAAGCGTGCGCCAAACCACCACCGGCCAGCGCCATCGTTTCGTCCAGAGCGTCGCGCCGTCGCCCGGCCAGCACCACCGAAAACCCGTCCGCCAGCAGCGCAAGCGATGTTGCCCGCCCTACGCCGCTCCCGGCACCAGTGACCAACGCAACCTTGTTTGGACTGTTCACGGCCCCGTCCCTCCCGCGCCGTCGTTATCGGCACTACGGGGTCTGGTTTTCGTCTGCCGGGCCCTCGTTCCGGAATCATATAGACCCGACGCCTCCGGTGTGTCAACGTAGTTTCTGGTGACATGGTGATAGGCTGTCAGGTTGTATAATGTCTGGTTAGGAGACCAAGTGCGACCTCAAACATTTAGCGCGGAGCAGATCCTGTGACCCATATGACGACGCCCGATGAGCTCAAGGGAAGAATCCCGACCGGGCTTCTCTCCTTTCCAGTAACCGATTTCGATGCCGGTGGCGCCTTCGACGCCGTCGGCTATCGGGGACGGCTGGAGTGGTTGGGGTCCTATCGGCCCGCGGCGCTGTTCGCAGCCGGCGGCACTGGGGAGTTCTTCTCGCTGACCGTTCGGGAATTCAGCGAAGTCATTGCGATGGCCGTCGAGACGTGTCGCGACCAGGTTCCCATCATCGCCGGTGCCGGCTATGGCACACAGGTCGCCATCGAATATGCGCGCGAAGCCGAGCGTCTGGGAGTTGCCGGAATCCTGCTTATGCCGCCCTATCTGACGGAAACATCGCAACCGGGCTTGCGCGCGCATATCACCGCCGTCTGCAAGGCGACGCGGCTGGGCGTCATCGTCTACAATCGAGCCAATTGCCGTGTGTCGGTTGAGACGCTCCAGCGGGTCGCCGACGAATGCCCCAATCTGATCGGCTTCAAGGACGGCGTGGGCGAAATCGAGAGCATGGTGGCGGTCAGGAATGCGATGGGCGAACGGCTAACCTATCTGGGCGGGCTGCCGACGGCCGAAATTTACGCCCAGGCTTACATGGCGATGGGCGTCTCGACCTACTCGTCAGCGGTTTTCAACTTCATCCCGCGCACCGCGATGATCTTCTACCAGGCCGTCATGGAGCGTGATGACGCCGCGATCGCCGAACTGCTGAGGAATTTCTTCCTGCCGTATCTGCACATCCGCAAGCGTCACCCGGGTTATGCGGTCAGCATCGTCAAGGCAGGTGCCACCATCATCGGGCGCGGCGCCGGGTCCGTGCGCTCGCCGATCCACGATCTCGACCAGGACGAGCGAGCGCGTCTCGCAACGTTGATCGAGGCGCTTGGCCCCCAATGACACCCGGTCCCGCGCTCAATCCCGCAGGCAGTGATCCAAAATCCTTCCGCCGAAGTTCGAAACGAGCTCTTTGAATCCGAAGCTTGGCTTGGAGTTTGATGAAGTGACTCGAGGCTGGATGGATGTCAACGGATCATGCGACGCGTGCAGCCGGATTCCGTCTCAAAGGTCATGTTGTCTTTGCGGTGCCTTGGAGGAGAGGCACGACCGGCGATGACGGGCCCGCTCGTGGCACCGAACAGCGCCGCTGAGACGATGCGTTCGGGCGACAAGGTTCGTTGTGGTCGGACGGCCTGGTGAGCCAAAGGTTGCGTTGTCTCGCCAATGTCCTTTCATTCGCGGCGCCAACGCTTGACGCTTCGCACCGGGATTGTCCTCGTCAGGCGAATAATATCCATAGGAGGAGCGAATGCAGGTCGAAATTCTCCAGCTCACGCCTCTTGCTACCGCCGGCGAGGCGGCGTTGCACGGGAAATACGGCGTGTGCCGATGGTACGAGTTGCCAGACAGGGAGCGATGGCTGGATGAGCACAATGCGTCGATCCGGGCCGTCATTACCGGGGGACATTTGGGGATCAGCAACGAGATGCTTCACCGCCTGCCGGCTTTGGGCATCGTTGCCATCTCAGGCGTTGGTTATGACAAGATCGACCTCGAGGCGGCGCGCGAGCGCGGTATACGGGTTACCAATACACCGGATGTTTTGACCGACGACGCCGCGGACCTCGCGGTTGGGCTGATGATCTCCACGATGCGACGAATTGCGGCGGCCGACCACTTCGTCCGGGATGGAAGCTGGACCTCCGGTCCCATAGCGCTGGCGACCAAGGTTTCCGGACGCCGATACGGAATCGTTGGCTTTGGGCGGATCGGTCGTGCCGTGGCGCACCGGCTCGAGGGATTTGGTGGCTCGATCGCCTACACGGACTTCCGTCAAAGTCAGGTTTCCTACAGGTTCTATCCGACGGCGGTTGATCTGGCGCGCGCGTCTGATGTCCTCTTCCTGCACGTTTCGGGCGGCCCCGCGACGCACAACCTTATCGGGCGCGAGGTTCTCGATGCGCTCGGCCCGACGGGCTTCCTGATCAACGTCGCTCGCGGCTCGATCGTCGATGAGCCGGAACTCATTGCTGCATTGCAAGAGGGCCGGCTCGGAGGAGCCGGGCTGGATGTCTACGCCGACGAGCCGCGGGTTCCGGCGTCCCTTGCCGCTCTCCCGAACGTTACCTTGACGCCCCATATTGGGAGCGCGACACGTGATACGCGAGAGGCGATGGCACGGCTCGTGCTGGCCAATCTTGACGCGTTCTATGCGGGGCAGCCTCTGCCGACCGCGGTTGTTTAGAGCATGATCTCCGAAGGTGGAACATCCAAGGCGTGAATCATGTAGGAAAAACAAAAGGATAGCCCGGATTTCTC
>JASHVY010000076.1 GCA_030044345.1 Acetobacteraceae bacterium
AGTGTTAGCAGTCACAATTTTACTGCAACATTCCGATCAAGTGATACATTGTGCATCGACGGAGCGTCTGCCCTTGGATCCAAAAGCATTGATAACGACCTAATACTAGCCATCGCTATAGTCTAGCTGTGTCCTGCTTTACACTGGAAGTGAGGCATCACGGTTGAGTGAGATAGGGTGCAAGCGGACTATATCCGCACGCGAAATGAACGATAAGGGGCTGTCCGATGGACTGCCCGATGTTGCGGGCGAATGGCAACCGATTCTTCGGATCCGATCGTCGGGGAGGAAATCAAAAGGCTCAACGCCACCGTTCCTTGACTTTACCTTGTCCGGTGGGTGTAGAGCATGTCGGTCAGGGGCGGTGCCAGTCAGGCATCAGCGATGAGCGACGGGGAGAATGGCGGCATTTCCCCCTACGGCAATGCGCCCTCGGGGTGAGTTCGCGCTTTAGAGCGTGATAACCGAAGGTAGAATCACCGTAGGTATGAATTACGCAGAAAAACAGCTAGAGCGGGATGCGTGAGCAAGACCGACCGCATCCCGCTCTCGTACTAGCCGAACTGGCTTTATCGGCTCGGGGCCCGTCCGGCCAGCACGGCGCCGACGTCTTCGGCGACCTTGATGCCGGAGAGGTAAGCGCCATTGCAGGTTTGAATGAATCGGCCGGCGACCGCCTCTCCCGCAAAGAAGATCCGATCCGCCAAGGGTCGCGCCAGCACGGCGCGCTCGGCGTAATGTCCCGGCAGTGCAGCGGAATAGGCGCCTCGGGTGAAAGGATTGCTGGCCCAACCCGTCAGCAGTGCTTTCGTCACCCGCTGGGGCGCGCTCGTGCCGAAGGTCTGCGCCAGACGTTCCTTGGCGAACGCGACGGCGGCCTCTTCGCCCGCGGCGGAGAGCTCCCAGCCGAACTCGCCACCGATGAAGCCCACCATCAGGTCGGTTGCGAAGGGCCATGCAAGAAAATAGATGTCTTGCAGCCCTGGATATTCCACCAGGATGTTTTCGAACGGCTTCACGCCCAGTTTGTCGCCTGGGATGAGAAGGGGAATCTTGGCGAGGAGCCCCATCGGGACCCGGCGGATGGCCTCCTCCTTCCAATCTGGCAGCTCGGGATCGAATCGGAGTAAGCTGTCGGCGAGAACCCCGGTTGATACGGTGATGATGGCGGAAAAAGCGTCGATCGTTCCGCTATCGGTCTCGATCCGAACGCCTTTTCCCACGCCATACCGGACGACACGCGCCGGGGTGGAGAGCTTCGCCGGAATGCTGGCGCCGGTCTTGACGACGAGCGTCCCGAAGCCCTCTCGGACTAGGTAATTGGGGTCGAGATCGGCGGTCTTGGCATAATCAAACGTTGAAAGATCGGCGAAATCGACACCCATATCCATCGGGCCGAGATAGGTCGCGGCGGCCTCAAACGGCAATGTCCATCCGTGCACCGCCTCGGTTGCGGGCACGTCGCGACTGTCGTCGGCCAATCTTGTCAGACCTTTATCGATCGCGTCTTCCGCGTCCGATTCAGCATCGAGGCCGGCTTGGTCGGTCTGATCGCGTCCATAGTAAATCCGGTCCAAAGCGGCATCGTGACGATGGAGCTGATAGTGGACGCTCCGGGCAAGTTTGAAGAAGGGATTGCGATCCGCCGCGTGGATCCAGGCGCAGCCGAGGTCGAAGGGCACGCCGAACGTTGCCATGTCGGTATGGGCACGGCCGCCGATGCGTCCTGACGCCTCGATCACCACGTGCGAGAGCCCGAGCGCTGTCAGCCTTTGCGAGGCGCCGATTCCAGCCGCCCCCGCACCGATGACGACGACGTCTGGATTTGTCGGTAGGTCCGCGCTCGCGAAGCACCCGAAGGCGGACGCACCCGCAACGGCGGCCATCCCACCCAGCACCTTGCGGCGCATCATCGTACCGTTCGTCATGTCCATCGTCACTGACGGCCCCTTCGTTGCGGGATCTTTGGCCGACGGTCGGATAGCGGGTAGCGGCCGGAAGACGCGTTGGGTCTCTCGTGTGCCATCCCGAGAACGGATGTGCACCATCAAGTCTCTCTTCCCGATACCTAGCGCAGTGGTCGCGAAATGATTGGCCCTGGTCGATGGTGAAGCACCTGGATGAGTTCGGGCGACGGTCGCGGTGCGGGGCCCGGATGTTACAGATAGTGCTCGGCCAGGGGGGGGAAGCCGTTGAAACACTGGCTGGCGTAAGTCGTGACATAGGCGCCAGTGCCCTCGAGCAGGATTCGATCGCCGGCGACGAGCGCTATCGGTAGCTGGTAAGGCGTCTGCTGATAGAGGATGTCGGCGCCGTCGCAGGTCGGGCCGGCGATGGCGACGGGGCCGATGGGTCCGCCATCGTGTGGGGTCGCGATCCGGTAGCGGATCGCCTCGTTCTCGGTCTCGGCGAGTCCGCCGAAGCGGCCGATGTCGAGATAGACCCAGCGCACAGGGTCATTATAGGAGCGGCGGCTGACGAGCACGACCTCGGAGGCGACGACGCCAGCATCGGCGACCAAGCAGCGGCCGGGCTCGATCAACATCTCAGGCAGTTGATTGCCGAAATGCGCCGTCATCGCATCCATAATGGCGGTTGCGAAATTGTCGATGGGAGGCACCGATTCGCGATAGCTGACGGGAAAGCCGCCGCCAAGATTAAGCATGCGGACATTGACACCGGCCTCGATGAGGTCGGTGAAGAGCATGGCGACACGACCGATCGCCGCCTCGTAGGACGCAGTGCGGGTCTGCTGGCTGCCGACATGGAACGAGAGGCCGCAGGGATCGAGGCCGAGATCGCCGGCACGCAGCATCAGCTCCCGGGCGAGACCGATCTCGGCGCCGAACTTACGCGAGAGCGGCCAGTCTGCACCCTCGTTCGCGACAAGGATGCGGCAATAAACTTGCGCCCCCGGCGCGTTCTCGGCGAGTTTTTTTAGTTCCTCGGCCGAATCGAAGGCGTAAAGGCGAACACCCGCCGCGTACGCGGCGCGGATCGCGGCCGTCTTCTTGATGGTATTGCCGTAGCTGATGTCGGCCGGTTTCGCACCCGCGGCGAGGCAGTTGCGGATCTCCTCAAAGCTGGCGGCATCGAAGCGAGAGCCGAGGGTGGAGAGCCGTTCAAGGACCGGCGCAGCCGGGTTGGCCTTCACCGCGTAGTAGATTTGCACCAGGGGTAACGCGCGCCGAAGATTGCGGAAATTAGCCTCGAGCCGATCCACGTCGAAGACGAGACAAGGCGACGGAAGTGACTCGCCAGCCAGGAAGCGGGCGATTTTTGGCGTCATTAAACAGCCTCCTTTCCCCCCGCGCCGGGGGTTCCCTCGGAACATTCGCCTGACGAAGGCGGCGGACGGAGTTGACGGAACGGTCGAACGAACTAGCGACTTACTCGAGATGCCAGAACGCTTGACGTCGTTGCGTAACCAGGAGGGTCAGAGGCACGTGCGTTGTTGCGTGACTAGAACATCGAATCCTTTGGCGGGGGTGGCAAGCGGAAATACGAAAACGAGCGCGGGTCGGCGGAAGCGCATTCTCTGCTCGAGCCTCCAAGAAGAGCCTCGGGCAATTGGCAGACTTACGAAGATCCCTGGCTCCCACCGGATTTGCAAGCGCTCGTTATCGAACAATCTGCGTTTCCACTTGTTACACAGAGATTAACGAATGGACTGCCCCCCTACGCCCATGAGTACGCCATCGGAGCACCGAAGAAACGACATTGAGCCCAAACTGTAGACACTCTCTTTAGATGTTGCGTCACAGGTACGCATGGACATACCCAGCCTTATTGGCGGCAGTGGCTCGCGGAATCTCCATCCACGGGGTGCAAAAGCGCGAATCCGGCAGGCCCGCTGGAAGCCGGAACGCACGAAGAAGTGACTCTTATGTCGCCGGCTTGAGCGATGGCAGCGCGGAAGTGATCGGCATCGTAGACGGCATCGACGATCAGTAGGTCGCCGCATGTGGCGGAGGTCGAGTGGATCAGCAAGGACAAGGCGCACAAACCCTACGGGTTCGGGGTCAAGGTGTCAGGCGCCACCACGCTCTGCCGCTCTCAGGGCGGCCAGTTCGTGACCCATGTGAAGGCACTGCCTGGCGCCCCCTACGACGGCCACACGCTGGCAATCGTAATTCGCTGAGATCGAGGCGCAGGTCGGCGTCAATCTGAAGCGCACCATAACCGACCGCGGCTACCGCGCTACGCGTTCGCATCGCTTCAAAGTCTTCATCACCGACCGGAAGCGGCGCGTCACCGGGGCCATCAAGCGCGAGTTGCGACGTCGCTCCGCCATTGTGCCAGTGATCGGCCACCTCAAGGCCGAGCATCGCCAGAGCGGCAACTGTCTCGCCCATGCCACGGGCAGCGCCATCAACCCCATGCTCACCGCCGCTGGCTACAACTTCCGCCGCCCGCTCGCTTGGTTCGCTCTTTGCCTGGCCGTAATCCTGGTCGTGCTCGCCGACATCCGTGCGTCACGCTGTTAGATTACCACGGCGTGAACTGGCTTTTCGCGTCCGACGAATAATCCCCTGCCGCGCGGCAATCAAGATGAGAGTCCAGCGACAATCAGGATGAGGGGCCGGGGGTGTGGCGGCGGAGGGCGTAGCCCGAAGCTGCTGCACACCCCGGCGGTACACCGTTTCGAGGGCGCGCCACTGATGGTCGGGCTGGTTGGGTATCGACGGGGTTCTCGATTCAGAGAGGGACCCCTGAGTGCCCGGCCGACACGTCAACGACCATCAGATGAGGCTGTTCATGAGATACCGACAGAGCGATGGGGTGCCGTTGGCCTCGGCCATGGCCGGGTTCAGCCTGGCGACCGGCTACCGGCTTGAGCGGAACCCGCATCTGCCCTCGCGGAAGACGCCGCCGCGGGGGCCTCGCCGCCCAGATCCGTTAGTGGATATCTTCGAGGCGGAGATCGTGCCGATCCTGAAAGCGACGCCGAGCCT